>JAGHBR010000027.1 GCA_021160885.1 Caldisericaceae bacterium | reverse complement strand
GTTTTCGGACGAAGAATAAAAGTTTAAAATTGAGTATTGGCATTGTTTCAATACTAAGTGGAGTTTAAATGGCTGGAAGAAAAAAATACAAAATTTTTAAAATCTCAAAAGAGTTGAATTTGGGTTTTGAGACGCTAAAAAACTTTCTTGATAAAAAAGCGATTAAAGTTTCGGGGCCCAACGATTCCATTAGTGAAGATATTTATCTTGAGATTCTTGATAAATTTGCCCAGGACAAGGCAAAAGCAGAAGAAATACGCGCTCGTCGTGCCAAAGAACGGGGCGAAGTGGTTGAAGCCGTAGAAGTGGCAACAGAAGAACCAGAAGAAAAGCAACCTTCCCTGGTTGATGAGCTTAAAAAGGTGATTCAGGAGGGCGCTGAAGCCATTGCCGAAGGGAAAAGTACGGCCAAGCCGAAAACCGTCAGGAAAAAACCTGCCAGACCAAAGAAAATTAAAAAAGTCGCCGAACCGGAAATTGAAACTCCAAAAACGGAGGAAATTGTAGAAACAAAGACGAAACCGGAAGCAGAAGAAAAGAAGCAAGCGCCTGAGAAAATTAAAGAAGAGGAAACGCTACCTAAAGAACCGGTTACTGAAGAGATAAAAGAACAACCAACAGAAAAGGGAGCACCGGATGAAGCGTTAACCAAAGAAAAAGAAAAAGCGGCTGAAGAAAAAGAAGAAAAGGTTAAAAAATCAAAGAAAAAGAAGAAAAAAGAAAAAGCGACTAAAGCGGTTGGGGAAGTTGAAGAGTCCGGTCTTTCTGAAAAAGAGAAAAAGCGACGTAAAGCTCTGGAAATGATCCGTAAAGAAAAAGAAGGACGGCGCAAAACTTCTAAAGCATTTTTGAAGCATGCGGGTGAAGAGGGCGAAGAAGGTTCTCGCCGGTCTGGTCGTAGAAAAAAGAAAAAGAAAAAACCACAAGTCGATATGAAAGAGGTGCAGGATACCTTAAAGAAAACCCTGGCCTCGATGGATGCCAAAGGACGCAAGCCTAAGCGTCAGAAAAAAGCCAAAGCAGAAGAAGTTGAGGGAGAAGAAGAGAAAATTATTAAAGTTGCAGAATTCATTTCTGTTAATGAACTGGCCAACCTGCTGGATGTGCCGGCCTCTGAAGTCATTATGAAATGTCTGGAACTGGGGTTGGTAGTAACCATTAATCAGCGCCTGGATATTGATACCATTACATTGATTGCCGAAGAATATGGTTACAGGGTGGAACAGCAGTACGCCACCGAATTTTTGAGTGAAGAAGAGGAAGAGGAAGAAGAAGTCGATGAATCCAAACTGGAACCACGAGCTCCGATTGTAACCATTATGGGGCATGTGGATCATGGTAAAACTTCCTTACTTGATTATTTACGCAAGAGTAACATTACCGCTGGCGAAGCCGGAGGTATTACGCAGCATATCGGCGCCTACGAAGTTGAATACCAGGGCAAAAAGATTACTTTTTTAGACACGCCGGGTCATGAGGCGTTTACCGCCATGCGTGCCCGTGGCGCTCAGGTAACGGATATCGTGATTTTGGTAGTTGCTGCTGATGATGCAGTAATGCCACAAACGATCGAGGCCATCGATCACGTTAAGGCAGCCGGGGTAAATATGGTAATTGCCATTAATAAAATTGATAAACCTGGTGCAGACCCGGACCGTATCAAACAACAATTGGCAGAACGCGATATCCTTGTTGAAGATTGGGGCGGCACTTACCAGTGTGCGGAAATTTCGGCTAAAACAGGTCAGGGAATTCCCGATCTGCTGGAAAAACTGGTTCTTGAAGCTGAAATGCTTGATTTAAAAGCCAATCCCCACAAACGCGCGGTTGGTGTGGTCATTGAATCTAAATTGGACAAGGGCAAAGGGCCAATTGCTACTGTGCTGGTCCAGGAAGGCACTTTAAAGGTTGGAGATCATTTTGTGGCCGGTCATCATTACGGCCGTGTAAGAGCTTTGCTTAATGAAAAAAATGAAAAGATGAAGTCTGCAGGTCCTTCACAGCCGGCGGTAGTTTTGGGCTTTGAAGGAATCCCCCAGGCTGGTGACCGTTTTGTGGTGATGAAAGATGAAAAATCCGCTCGCGAATTAGCCTTAAAACGTCAGCAGTTGAAGCGTGAGCAGGAAGCCAAGCAGGTTAAAATGATGACTTTGCAACAACTTTCCGAACGCATTGCTCAGGGCGAGGTACACGATTTGCCTGTTTTGATTAAGGCTGACGTGGACGGTTCCGCTGAAGCAATTGCTGATGCGCTCATTAACCTTAACACAGATGAAGTGAAAATCAATGTTGTCCGTAAAGCGGTGGGGCCCATTACGGAGTCGGATGTGTTGTTGGCCAGCGCTTCCGGTGCGGTGATTATTGGCTTTAACGTTCGGGCTAATATGAAGGCAAAAGAACTGGCTGAAAAGGAAAATGTGGATATCCGAACCTATCGCGTTATTTACGATGCCATTGACGACATTAAATCGGCCATGGAGGGTATGTTGAAGCCGACCATTGAAGAAAATGTACTCGGCCAGGCTGAAGTACGGGAAACCTTCAAAATTTCGCGCATCGGCACGGTAGCAGGATGTTATGTGATCAACGGCAAAATTCCGCGTAATGCCAATGTTCGTGTAGTACGCGATGATATGGAGATTTACGACGGTAAAATCGCTTCCTTAAAACGCTTTAAAGAAGACGTGCGAGAAGTAAACAGCGGTTTTGAGTGCGGTATTCAGATTGAAAACTTTAATGATCTAAAAGTAGGTGACATTATTGAAGCCTACGAAAAAGTAGAGGTCAAAAGAACATTAGCTTAAAATGGTAGTCGCCCTGTTAACCATTGAAATAATGGTTCCTAACAGCACTTCTTTGAAAGAAAAACGCGGCGTGATCAATCGCATTAAAGATCGTTCACGCAATAAGTTTAATATTTCGGTTGCGGAAGTGGACTATCAGGATAAATGGCAACGAGCCAAGTTGGCTTTTGCCATGGTTGGTTCAGACGCGAAAAACACAGAATCAACCATGCAAAAGCTGTTTCAGATGTTAGATTCCGATTACGGTTTCGAAATTATTCACTTTAACTTTGAGTTCTTGTAAACATGGCAGAAGGCAGAAGAGTAAAACGTTACGCCGACATGCTTAAACGCGTGGTCAGCGAAGTGCTTGAGTTTAAACTGAAAGATCCCAATAAGGGTATGATTACCATCACCCGCGTTAAGGTTTCGCCGGATTTACGCGTTGCCACCTTTTACTACACCGTTTTAGGCGATGAAAAACAGCGCGACAAAACGCGGCAAGTGCTGGAACGGTCAAAATCTTTTATTCGTAATGAAATAAAACCATTTATTACCAGCCGCTGGTTGCCCGAATTGCGTTTCTTTTACGATGAAACAATGGACTATGCCGAGCGTATTGATTCGTTATTGAAGTCGATTAAAAATGATGCGGATTCTGAAGAAGAATGATGCCATAGATGTTCAGTTGCTACAAGACGGCTTCATTGTTTTGATTAACAAGCCGCAAGATTGGACATCCTTTGATGTGGTAAATAAAATACGCCGCACGTTAAAAATAAAAAAAGTGGGGCACGCCGGCACGTTGGACCCTTTTGCTACCGGTTTGCTGATTGTGGGTGTAGGAAAGGGAACTAAACAGCTCAATCAATTTACTAAGCTCGACAAAACGTATCGGGCGATTATTAAATTGGGCGTTGAAACAGATACTTACGACCGAACAGGTAAAATTGTAAAAGAGGCTGATGCCAGCCTGATTACCAGAGAGCAGGTAGAACAAGTGCTTAAACAAATGCAGGGCGAAATGTTTCAACTGCCGCCCATGTTTTCTGCTAAAAAAATAAACGGAAAACCTTTGTACAAATTAGCCCGAAAAGGGAAAGAAATAGAACGTAAACCCCAGAAGGTAACAGTTTACCAGGCAAAGCTGCTGGATTGGCAAGCGCCGTTGTTAACCATAGAACTGAAGGTTTCAAAAGGCACTTACATCCGAAGTTATGCTCATGATTTGGGGCAGGCCCTGAATACCGGCGCCATTTTACAGGAATTAGTGCGAACCGAGATCGGTGAATTTAGTCTGACAGAAAGTTTTGAATTGCCGTTGTTCTTGGAAAAATGGAAACAAATGGTTGGGCAACCGGCATGAAGATCATTAAAGGATTGGATCAGTTACAAAGCGCTGAACCCTGCGCAGTTACCATGGGTACCTTTGATGGGGTTCACAAAGGTCATCATCTGTTGATTGAACGATTAATTTCAGAATCGAAGAGCCGGGGACTAAAATCGGTATTGGTAACCTTTGATCCGCATCCGCGTCAGTTTTTTGCCGGACCTGACAAAGTGAAATTGTTGACGACCCTTCAAGAAAAACTGGAATTGCTTCAAAAATTTACTCTGGATTGCCTGGCCGTTGTAGAATTTAACCAGCAGCTGGCTCAGATTACGTATCAGGACTTTTTACAGGAAATTTTACTGAAAAAGCTGAAAATGCGTTTGCTGCTCATTGGTTATGATCATGGCTTTGGCAAAGGGCGGCAGGGAACTTTTGAAAATTTAAAACCTTTGGCCCTGAAGTTGAACTTTGACCTGCTAAAGGTGGAACCATTGGTTTTAGGCGAGCATATTGTAAAGAGTTCAACAATCAGAGAATTGCTGTTGCAAGGGCAGGTAGAAAAAGCCAATGAATTACTGGGACATCGTTACCAATTAAGAGGCGAGGTAGTAAAAGGTCGCTTACTTGGCAAAAAATTAGAATTTCCCACTGCAAATCTTTATATTAGTAATTCTGCCAAGCTTTTACCTAAAGACGGTGTTTACGCCGTTGATGTAAAAGTAGACGAGAAGTTTTATCGCGGAATGTTGAATATTGGCTTTCGGCCGACAGTCAACCATTCCACACAGCGCACGGTGGAAGTGCATATTTTTGATTTTACGCGGGACATTTACGGACAGCAAGTTGCCGTGTACTTTAAAAAACGATTAAGAGATGAAAAGAAATTTAAAAATTTAGAAGAGTTAAAAAAACAATTAACCAAAGACAAAGAACAAAGTCTGAAAATATAATTGGAGGTTTTCAATGGCTTTAACCAAAGATGACAAAATGGGCATTATTTCCAAATTTGGTGAATCTGCTCAGGACACTGGTAAAACCGAAGTACAAATCGCATTGTTGACAGCACGGATCAACTATTTAACCGATCACTTGCGTGTTCACAAAAAAGATCATCATTCACGTCGTGGGCTATTAAAATTGGTTGGTCAGCGTCGTCGCTTGTTAAATTACCTGATCAAAAAAGACATTAACCGTTACCGTAAGGTAATCAAAGAATTAGGAATCAGACGCTAATACAGCTGTTTCCTGGAGGAACGAATGTACATTAAGAAATCTATTGAACTGAATGGCCGTACTCTGAGCATTGAGACAGGTAGGTTGGCCAAACAGGCTCACGGTTCGGCGCTGGTTCGCTATGGCGACACTATGGTACTGGTAACCGTTGTAGCCAATGATGAAATGACCGATCAAAGGGATTTTATGCCCCTGACGGTTGAATATCGTGAAAAAATGTTTGCTGCTGGTAAAATCCCTGGTGGCTTTATTAAACGGGAAGGCCGCCCCAACGAAAAGGAAATCCTTTCGGCTCGGTTAATTGACCGTCCGATTCGTCCGCTTTTTCCGGACAACTTTTTTTACGAAACCCAGGTGATTGCTTCCGTGCTTTCCATGGATCGTGAAAATGAACCTGACGTTCTGGCAGGCGTTGGCGCTTCGGCAGCGCTTACTTTTTCTGATATCCCTTTTGAGGGGCCCATTGCCACGGTACGTGTCTGCAAATTGGGGGAGGATTTTATTATTAATCCTACCATCGATCAGATGGAAGAATCAGAATTAGAATTGGTCGTTGCCGGTTCGGAAGATTCCATTATGATGGTGGAAGGTGAAGCCCGTGAAGTGCCGGAAGAACAAATTCTGCAAGCGATTTCTGTCGCTCACGAAGCCATCAAAAAAATTATAGATCTACAAAAACAGATTGCTGCCGAGCTGAACATCACAAAACGCGAAGTCCCTGAACCGGAAGTGCCGGAAGGTCTGGAAGCTCGGGTAAATGAACTGGCTGCTGAACGCATTAAGCATGCTATCAGAATTGCTGAAAAAACAGACAGGCGCAAAGCCTTAAAGGAAATTCAGGAAGATGTAAACACCCAATTGCAGGAAGAGTTTCCTGAAAGTGAAGGTTTTATTAAAACCATCCTGCATGATCTTGAAAAGCAATTAATGCGTGACATGGTGCTCAACGAACAGCGCCGTCTTGATGGACGTGGTTTCAAAGACATCCGTCCAATTACCTGTGAGGTTGATTTATTGCCGCGGGTTCACGGTTCAGCCCTGTTTACACGCGGACAAACCCAGGCTTTGGGCACTGTAACCCTGGGCACCAAGTCCGATGAACAGATTGTGGAAGCCTTAGAAGGTGAGTCGAGCAAACGTTATTTGCTCCATTACAACTTTCCACCTTTCAGCACAGGCGAAGCCAAACCCATTCGTGGCGTCAGTCGCCGTGAAATTGGCCATGGCAATTTAGCTGAACGGGCTCTTGAACCGGTCATTCCTCCAGCTGAAGAATTTCCTTACACTATCCGCGTGGTTTCAGAAATTTTGGAATCCAATGGTTCTTCGTCCATGGCTACCGTTTGTGCCGGATCGATGGCTTTAATGGCCGCAGGCGTGCCAGTGAAAAGCACTGTTGCCGGAATCGCCATGGGTTTAATTAAAGAAGACGAACAAATCGCCATTCTGTCTGATATTTTAGGTGATGAAGACCATTTAGGCGACATGGATTTTAAAGTAGCCGGAACTGCCAAAGGAATTACCGCTGTCCAGATGGACATCAAGATTAGCGGAATTTCACAGGAAATTATGGCCAGTGCACTGGAACGGGCTCGTGAAGGACGGCTGTACATCATGGAAAAGATGAACGAAGCCATCGATAAGCCGCGGGACGAAATCAGTCCATGGGCGCCAAAGATTATCGAAATTCAGATTCCGGTGGACAAAATTGGTCTGATTATTGGGCCGGGCGGTAAAACCATCCGCAGCATTATTGAAGAGTCTGGTTCCGAAATCGATATTAATATTGATGAAAACGGCAAAGTGTTGATTGCTTCTCCGGATATGGAAGCCGCTTACAAAGCGCAGCGCACCATTGAATCCATGACCGAAGAACCGGTAATTGGCAAAGCCTACCGTGGTATTGTGAAACGCGTAAAAGACTTTGGCTGTTTTGTAGAGTTTTTACCAGGTCGTGAAGGTATGGTTCATATTTCTGAACTGGATGTGCAGAGAACCAACAAAGTGACCGATGTGGTAAAAGAAGGCGACGAAATCGACGTGGTGATTACCAAGATCGAACCTAATGGTAAAATTGCTCTCAGTCGAAAAGCCTTTTTACGCCGTAAAATGAAATCAACACGTCCCACTTACAAGAGAAGTTGATGATCCTTCCGATGGATCGAACGGTTGAAAAAACCATCCTTAATAATGGACTGACCGTGATAAGTGAAACTTTACCCACGGTACGGTCCATTTCTTTAGGTATCTGGGTTCAAATTGGATCACGTTACGAAAATAAGCGCAACAATGGGCTTGCTCACTTTTTGGAGCACATGGTTTTTAAACGCACCAAAAAACGTTCCGGCCTGCAAATTGCCAGGGCTCTTGAAGAGCTTGGCGGTAACTTAAATGCCTATACCAGCAAAGAACTTACCCATTACTACACTTTTTCTTTAGACGAACATTTGCCTGTTTGTGTTGATGTTTTAGCCGACCTTATTTGTAATCCTTTGTTTTTAGAAAGTGATGTGGAAAAAGAAAAGCAGGTAGTGGTTGAAGAAATTAATGCTGTTAAAGATACACCAGAAGAATATTTGTTCGATCTGTTTCAGGAAAAGTTATTCCCCGATCATCCGCTGGGCTTTCCAATTTTGGGTAAAGAAAGCACCGTTTCCGGATTTAATGCGGATATGGTGAAAAAATTCTGGCAGACCTATTATGTACCGCAAAATATAATCATTAGTGCTGCCGGTCGGGTAGATCACCAAAAGTTAGTTAAATTAGTTGAAAAATATTTTCATTTTGAGCATTCGGGCCAAATTCCGGAAACCAGCAAGCCCAAAGTGGCTCAACAAATTAATTTGGAAATTAAAGAATCGTTTAACCAGGCACACATTGTGGCTGGTCTGGAAGGCTTGCCTTATGCTTCCGATGATCGCTTCGCTTTAATTGCTCTAAATGCCTATTTGGGCGGCGGTATGAGTTCAAGAGCGTTCCAGATCATCCGCGAAAGATACGGACTGGCTTACATGGTTTATTCGACCACCGATTTTTTCAAAGATAGCGGGATTTTTAGTTTTTACATTGGTACCGATTCAGCCCATAGAAAAAAAGCTATCCAGCTTCTGACTAAGGAAATCAAAAAAGTGACCGAGAAGCAGATTAGTCAGTCTGCGATAAAACGTTTAAAGGAACAGTTAAAAGGGCATTTGCTGCTGGGCATGGAAAATACCGTTCATCGTATGAGCCGCTTAGCCAAAAATGAGATTTATTTTGGACGCCAAATTCCACTCTCAGAATCTGTGGAAAAGATTAACGAGCTGTCTCAGAAAAAAATTTTTGATGTTGCCGAAAAATTATTTAATCTTAATAAGTTAAATATCATTCAGATGGTGGGAAATGCTTAATATTGGGATTGTTAAGGAATTAAAACCTTACGAAAGCCGGGTAATGATTACTCCGGAAGGAGTAGGCGTTTTAACTCGTAATGGCTTGACGGTTTATGTTGAAAATGGTTCCGGAGAGAGTTGTGGATTTGATGATTTACAATACGAACGTGCCGGTGCAACTATTTTGCCTACAATGGAAAAGATTTTTAGCAAAGCCCAACTTATCATACAGGTTCAACCGCCGCATCCGATTCAGTTTGAGCTTCTAACAGAAAACCACATTCTGCTCTCGTTCATGAATTTGGTACACCAGGCAGATCGTTTAGCCGCTTTAATAAATACCAAAAGCACTTTCATTAGTGCAGAGCTTTTGCAGGATGCAGAAGATAAGTACCCTTTGCTCATTGGCATGAGTGAAATTGCTGGTAAAATGGCCGTCTTTTTATCGGCAATGTTGCTTACCGCGCCCGAAGGCGGCAAGGGCAAGCTGCTAACCGGTACCGATTTTTCTAAACCCTCAGAGATGACCATTGTTGGCGCTGGAACCGTAGGCCGAACTGTGGCCGGCATGGCGCAAAGCCTTGGAGTAAAAGTCAATCTTTTAACGCTTAAACCAGAAAAAATTGAAGAAGTCCATCAGGAAGTACCTCAGGTCCATATTCAGGCTTATTCCGATGAACTTTTGAAGGATTTGCTGCCTCAAACCGATGTGCTGATTGTGGCAATCCATTCATTAAAGCGAGAGTTTGATATTAAAATTACGCGAGACATGATTCAGCTAATGGAAAAAGGAAGCGTACTCATAGATATTTCCGTGGCCGAAACTCATGTAGTTGAAACTTCGCATTTGACCAACCATGATCAACCGACCTTTGTGGTTGATGGTATTGTACATTACTGTGTGCCCAATATTGGCGCTCTGGTACCGCAAACAGCCAGTCGTGTGTTGACCAAAAAGTTGCTGCCATATGTTAAAATTCTGGCTTTAAAGGAATTAAAAGACGCGCTTTTAGAAGAACCGGGACTGGTGCCAGCTATCGGAATTTACAAGGGGAAAATTACCAATCGACTTGTTGCAGATTACTACAATCAGGATTTTTACAATATTTTTGAACTTTTAGAGCTAAATATTTGAAACCGAAATGCAGCTGAAAAACGTTGTTATTATAAATTACCACAAAATCAGCCTTCGGGCCGATATCGGGCTTACCGCCAGGCATCCGGATGATTTTAAAACCGACTTGCAACTAGTTAAAGACCTTGGTTTTAAAACCATTACCTTCTACGATTTGCTAAACAGCCAACCCTCTCCCACAGAAAAATTAGTGATCATCACCTTTGACGATGGCTACAAGTCAGTTGCGGAATATGCCCTGCCATTAATGAAAGACTTAAACTTTAAAGGCGTGGTTTACGTTCCCACGGCCTTTATTGGAAAAACCAACGACTGGGATGTTCAATTTGGCGGAAAAAAATACTGGCATCTCGACGAAAAAGATTTGCAGGACCTGGCGGCTCATGGTTTCGAAATTGGCTCCCACGGAGTCTGGCATCGCTCGTTGAAGGGTTTATCTGCATCAGAGTGTTTTGATGAATTGGTACAAAGTAAACAAACCATTGAAAGTCTGGTAAGTAAACCAGTCGTTTCGGTGAGTTATCCTTTTAGTCAATTTAATCCCAAAATATTGGGCTTAAGTCGAAAGGCCGGCTATCAATTTGGCGTAAGTTCAATCTATTACAAAAATGTTGCCTCTTTAGACGGCTTAAGTGTGATGGCATTAAGACGTTTTAATGTGTACCGTATGGATTCTGTTGAGGTTCTTAAAAAGAAACTTAAAGGTGATTTTAATTGCCTTTTTGCATATCGGGATTGGTTGATTCAACGTGGAAGTAAGGCAACGGTCTTTTGGCAAAAAATATTTAAAAATGAAAATTAGAATGCAAGCCAGGTTTCGCAGATGGATTCCGTTTATTTTATTTTCAGTATTAATTATTGTTTTTAGTACTTATTTTTTGTGAAGCACCAAATCGAGTGATTATCAGCTTGTCACGGACGATCCCGCGGTTATTTATCACGAAGCTTGTGCGCATTGTTATGGGAAAAACAGACAATCTGAAAATTGGTTGTACCCTGATCTGATCGAAGAAGATTTAAAT
>JAGHBR010000284.1 GCA_021160885.1 Caldisericaceae bacterium | reverse complement strand
ATACCTTCTACTGTAGCTCTGATGATGGCAGCAAATTGTGGGTTGCTGATTCACTCATAATCAATAATGACGGTCTACATCCGGATGAGGAAGTCGCTGGACAAATTGGATTGCGCAAAGGCTTTTATCCAATAAAAGTTCATTTTTTTGAGAACCATGGTAACGAGGCATTAAAAGTTAGTTATAAGGGGCCGGATCTGGAAAAACAAGTTATTCCGGTAAATGTCTTATTCCATGAAGAATAACAAAGGCTATTATAGTAAATACTCCAAAAATTGTAAAAATGTTAATCTTTTTATTATAGCTATGGAGATAAATTATGTTTTTACAACATAAATTTTGCCTATTGCTATTTTGGCTGTTGATAATAGGAATTACCAGTTGTTCTAAGAAAACCAACGATTTTGAAGAAAAGAATTCAACATGGAAGGATTTTTCAGAAAATCCGGTACTTACTGTTGGAAAACCAGGCTCCTGGGATGCTGGTGCTCTGGGATCGATGTCAGTTGTCAAAGTTGGTGACACTTTTCATTTGTACTATGAGGCCTGGGGCGTAAGAAGCGAGGCCGAGTGGGATAGAGAAGAATACAATACCCTGCAAATTGGTCATGCTACTTCAAAAGATGGCAAGCGCTGGACAAAAGACGAAGCAAATAATCCTGTGATTCCCCAGGGTAAAGAGGGAGAATGGGATTGCGATGGTACATGGGATCCGTTTGTAATTTATGAAGATGGACTGTTCAAGATGTGGTATGGAGGTAATAAAGGCGATGTATGTGAATGGGGATATGCGGTTTCTAAGGATGGTAGCCATTTTGAAAAAAAGGGTAAAATAAGTAATCTGGGAGAGGTTGAAGATATTCATGTTGTTCATAATAAAGATAACGGCAAATATTATTTATATTACTGGGACAGGCATTATGAACCGCTGGGATTGTTTTGTGCTATTTCCCCTAATGAGACTGATTTTAATTTTGAAAATGCAATAAATATCAGCATTGAAAATGATTATGAAGAAGCGATGTACAAATTTACGCATGTCATCAAGAAAAAATATCTCTGGTATATGTTTTATGCAGATTTTGTACGGCCTCATTGTGCGCACAGTAAAACGCGTCTGGCGCTTTCTACTGATGGTATTCACTGGAAAAGTTTTAACAAAAACTTGTTTAATGGCCATGATGCAGAAATAATTCAGGTCAATGATAGCTTGATTTATGCTTATTATGGCCCTAATGGTTACTTTGATAGAAAAAATTGTGATATTCGTTTAAAAATTTTTAAAGGAGAATTTGAAGAACTATGGTAAGAATTTTTAACCTTGGCAAAGATCCGTCAAAATCGTTAGAAACAACGGTGACAGTTTTTTTGTTTGTGCTGTTAATAATCATTTTTATTGATAATACTCAATTAGTAGCACAGCCAAACAAAATTTCTCCAAACCGTAGTAAATTTCTTTTACTCGATAGCCGTATCATTGAAAAAGTAGAGAATGCAGAACTTAGAGTGGGAACGGTAAAGAAGAGTCCTGCTAATCCGCTTTTTACAGAGGAAAAGCTCTGGGAAAAGCGCTTTGATAATCTTTATGGGAATGTAATTTTTGATAAACAAGAAAACCTTTACAAATGTTGGTACAGCCCTTTTATCGTTGATTATTCTGCTAAAGGTATGAATCTCGAACAGCGCAAAAAAAAATATGAAGCACCTCCAAACAGAGAGATGGCAATTTGTTATGCTATTTCAAAAGACGGGATTCATTGGGAAAAGCCCAATCTGGGATTGGTTGAGTACGATGGAAGTAAGCAAAACAATATTATATGGCGTGGCCCCCATGGCGCAGGTATTTTTAAAGATTATCATGAAAAGGATCCTGCCCGACAATATAAAGCCATATTTAAGGGATCTCAAGGATTATCGGTAAGTTTTTCATCTGATGGAATTCATTGGAGTAAAAGCATAAAATGTAAGGGGGTCGACGTAGCGGGGGATACGCATAACAATGCCTTCTGGGCGCCTACACTGGGGAAATATGTGGCAATAACTCGCACCTGGGGAGAGATGGGACGAGAGGTTGCCAGGATTGAAAGCAACGATTTTATCAACTGGACAAAAGAAGAAGTCGTTTTGACAGGAAAAAATAAAAATTTACAAACTTATGCTATGCCAGTATTTTTTTATGGAGGCGTTTATCTTGGGCTGGTAGCTATTCATGATCAGAAAGCCGACCGGGTCTGGACTGAATTAACCTGGAGTCCGGATACTCGAACATGGCATAGAATTGATCCTGGTACTCCTCTTATTCCTTGTTCTGAAAAAAAACTGGATTATGATTATGGTTGTGTTTATGCCTGTGCCACACCAGTTTTCCTGAAAAATGAGATTCGTCTCTATTACGGTGGTAGTGATTGGCTACATTTTGGCTGGCGTAATGGATCATTTTGTTTAGCAACGTTGCGTCCGGATGGTTTTGCTGGATACGTTCAAAAATTAAATGACAAACCCGCAATTATTACTACAAAGCCAATTCCTTATTCACAAGGAAAAGTTCGTTTAACTGCTGACGTGGGAAAGGGGGGATGGGTGAAAGTAAGTATCTTCGATGCTAACGGAAACCAAATTTTTAAAAGCAGGAGCATTTCAAAAACTGTCACAGATGAACCGTTGGATTGGAAAGGAGAAAAAAAATCTGATAATATCTATCTAAAATTTGAATTCAAGAAGGCAAAACTTTATTCGTTTAGTTTTTCGGATTAATGTTAGATAAGTATATTCCAGCCAAAAAGGAGAACAAGATGGAAAGTAAAATAAGTTTTATTTTATTGTTCATTTTAATAGCCTGTAATATTGTTTTGGGCCAAAACCCTGTACCTAAATATTTAAATACAAATCTCCCGATTGACGAGCGGGTTGCAGATTTAATCTCTCGCATGACACTTCAAGAAAAAATTTCTCAAATGAGTCATCTGGCGCCGGCAATCCCCCGTTTAGGGATTGTGGCATATGAGCCGAATTTTGATAATCCATTCAGCCAGATCATGGAAGAGATTGATAAAACTGAAATTGAGAAATATAAAAAATTAAGACCCTGGGAGAATTATCAATACTGGGAAGAAGGAAATTGTTTAGATGGTGGGTGGTGGAATGAAGCGCTACATGGTGTGGCAAGAGCCGGTTTGGCGACTTCATTTCCTCAGAGCATTGCTATGGGGAGCACATGGGATCCGGATTTGATGCAGCGAGTCGCTGATGTAATTAGTACTGAGGCACGCATTCACAATAAAATTTACGGCAAGAAATTGACCTACTGGTCGCCGACGATCAACATTTTACGTGATCCCCGTTGGGGAAGGTTTGAAGAGTCATACAGTGAAGATCCATATTTACTCTCCCGCATGGCTGTGGCTTTTGTAAAAGGTTTTCAGGGCAAAGATCCCAAATATTTGAAAGCTATTGCAACCGTCAAACACTTTGTGGCAAACAATAGTGAATTCAACCGCCACACAGGGTCCTCGGATGTGTGTGAACGCTGGTTACGGGAATATTATTTACAGGCCTTTGAATCAGCCGTCAAAGAGGCCAATGTCTATTCGGTAATGGCGGCCTACAATGCAGTAAACGGGATACCAATGGTAACGAATAAATGGTTGCTGGATGATGTGTTAAGGAAGGAATGGGGCTTTAAAGGTTACGTTGTCTCTGATTGTGGAGCCGTCAGTGACGTTGTTCATAAACACAAGTATGAGCCTGATCCGGAAAAAGCCGTTGCGCTTGCGGTTAAAGCAGGAACCGATCTGGAGTGCGAAACCTGTGAAACTGAACAGTTCATGTATGATAAATATCTTTTGAATGCTGTGAAAAAAGGTTATGTCTCGGAAAAAGATATTGATAAATGTGTAACGCGTCTATTCAGAGCAAGATTTTTACTAGGAGAATTTGATCCCCCTGAAATGGTCCCATTTACAAAAATCCCCCTTTCCAAACTTGATTGTCAAGAACATCGTGATTTAGCGTTATTGGCAGCCAGAAAGTCAATAGTTCTTTTAAAAAATGAAAACAACTTTCTTCCGTTAAATAAAAATACAATAAAAAAAATTGCGGTTATCGGTCCAAATGCAGACAGGGCAATTCTGGGGGGATATTCAGGAACGCCAGCTTATCGAATTTCGCCTTTAATGGGAATAAAAGATAAGCTAAATGGGGAAGTGAAAATTTTGTATGCAAAAGGGTGCTCTGTTCTTGGCAAGAAAGAAATCGGATGGGATGAAAAAAATGACAAACCAAAGTTTGAGGTGCTGGATGAGAGTGAAAGTATCGATCAAGCAGCAGAAATTGCCGCTCAGGCTGATGTGGCGATTGTTGCCATTGGAACCGATCTTTCTGTAGCTAATGAAGCTGCCGATCGCTCCAGTTTAAAATTGCCGGGAAATCAACTTGAACTGGTTAAAAAAGTTTTTCAGGCAAATCCCAATACAGTAGTTGTCTTAATAAACGGCATGCCTTTAGCAATCAATTGGATTGATAAACATGTGCCGGCTATAATAGAAGCATGGTATCCAGGCCAGGCCGGAGGAGAAGCAATAGCCGAAGTGTTATTCGGAGAATATAATCCGGGGGGAAAGTTGCCTGTTACCTTTTTCAAAAGTGTTGATCAGCTTCCACCGCTTGATGATTATGATATCACCAAAGGTCGTACTTATTGGTTCAGCAAAGCCAATGTTCTGTATCCATTTGGTTATGGCTTAAGTTATTCAAAATTCGAATATAAAAATCTTTCAATACATCCACGATCAGTTAATTCAGACAGGGAAAATAAAATAATCGTCAAAGTGGATGTTAAAAATATCGGGCCTTTGAAAGGCGATGAGGTTGTTCAATTATATGTTAAAAATTTGAATTCATCGGTTATTCAACCGCAAAAACGCTTGCGAGCTTTCAAACGTCTTACACTGAATAAAGGGCAGAGTCAGACCGTCAGGTTTGAATTAAGCAATAAAGATTTTTCTTATTGGGATGAGACTCAGAAAAACTGGAAAATTGCAGATGGCAGGTTCGAAATTCAGATTGGTAGTTCTTCTCAGGATATTAGATTGAGAAGTCAAATCGTAACTAAAAGGTAAACATTAAACAGGTAGAAGGAGAACATATGTTGAATAAGAATTTAATTTCCCTTTTCATTCTTTTAATATTTAATTTATCGTATTCTCAATCGAATTCACTTCCATATCAGAATTTAAATTTATCATTTGCAGAGCGGGCAAAAGACCTTGTAAGCCGGATGACGCTGGAAGAAAAAGTTTCTCAGCTACTTCATGATGCGAAAGCCATCGAGCGCTTGGGCGTGCCTGCTTATAATTGGATGAATGAATGTCTGCATGGCGTGGCCAATGCGGATACATTTGCGACAGTTTTCCCACAATCTATTGGTATGGCTGCTTCTTTTGACCCCGAGCTGATGTACAAAGTGGCTTCGGCAATTTCAAGTGAGGCGCGTGCTATGCACCATCATGGTATTCGCAATGTTGAAGAAGGCTATGTAATGGGACTGACATACTGGTCTCCGGATATCAATCTCGATCGCGACCCCAGGTGGGGCCGGGGGCAGGAAACCTATGGAGAAGATCCGTATTTAGCCGGGAGAATGGCTGTTGCCTTCATTAAGGGCCTTCAGGGAGATCATCCTAAATATTTAAAAATTGTTGCTACAGAAAAACATTTTGTTGTTCACAGTGGCCCGGAAGAGTTACGGCATGAATTTAACACCCTTGCCAGTGATCGTGATATGTGGGAATCCTATTTACCTGCTTTTATTGCCGGTATCCAGGAGGCTAATGTTCAATCTGTGATGTGTGCTTACAGCAGACTGAATGGAGAATCTTGCTGTGGAAGTGGGTATTTGCTGAACGAGCTTTTAAGAAAAAAACTCGGGTTTAAAGGGTATGTTGTCT
>JAGHBR010000297.1 GCA_021160885.1 Caldisericaceae bacterium | reverse complement strand
GTTTAATTGAGCGCAATATGTAATATCTTGTTCAAAGCCCAACTTTTTTAAGCGTAACGCGTGTTGACTTTGTGAAATTGCAGCCAGTACTACTTCAGAATCCTGTTCCACTGGCAGTGAATAACTCTTTGCCCCCTGCAATGTCCAGCGGGCCGCATCAGTCAAGGTAAAATTTTCTAAATAGCTCAAAATTTGAGCCGCACAAAGCGCATCTTCAAGGGAAAACTTACCGTCACTCCCGGCGCAA
Organism: Caldisericaceae bacterium; assembly: GCA_021160885.1. Classification (GTDB taxonomy): domain Bacteria; phylum Calditrichota; class Calditrichia; order Calditrichales; family Calditrichaceae; genus Caldithrix. Next base: position 6,582 of record JAGHBR010000297.1, on the reverse strand, counting down.
TACAACAACACATCATTTTGTTTTTCATTCAGATAATTACCAACCGCCCTGGCATTTAAAAACGCCCCGGCTGCTACCTCTGCAAAGCTTTCAAGGCTTTTGACCGCTCGTGTGCCATTGGTCGTGGTCAATACAATTTCTTTATTAAAAATACTTTCAGGGACAAATTCAAGCGGCGAATTCCCTAAATCAAAATGAGCGGGTTTTACAGCATTCCGTTCACCAGCCAAAAGAGGATTAGATAGATTAGCCGCAGTCTTTTGGGCTTCGCTTACTGAGGCTACCGGAATAACCGCCTTTGCTCCGTTCTGGAGCGCCGTTAGAATTGTAGAGGTCGCTCGTAAAACATCAATTATTACCACCACCGATTCCGGCGCCTGCACTAAGTCGGTGGTGGTAAAAAAAATATCAACAACGGGCATAAATAATCTTATTTAGCAAATCTATTAAACAAAAGGCGGTTTAATGACAACAGCCGGCACTTTTTTACCACGAATATCTATTTCTAATTGGGTGCCTACTTTTGCGAATTCCCTGGCTACATAGCCCATGGCAATTCCTTTATTCAAAACCGGAGAAACCGTACCGCTGGTTACGTGGCCAATTTCTTGATTGTCTTTAAAGATTTTGTAACCGTGTCGCGGAAAGCCCTGCCCTTCGAGTACAATGGCTACCAGTTTACGTTTGGGGCCCTCTTCCTTAACTTTTAGCAAAACCTCACGGCCAATAAAATCACCTTTGTCCAATTTGGTAATCCAGCCTAATCCAGCCTCGATGGGATTGGTAGTTTCATCAATATCATTGCCATATAAACACATCTTCTTTTCCAGTCTCAAAGTATCCCGTGCGCCAAGGCCGATTGGTTCAATGTCGAATTCTTTGCCCGCTTCCATCACAGCGTCCCAAACCTTAAGCGCATACTCATTGGCGAAATAGAGTTCAAATCCCGGCTCACCGGTGTAACCCGTACGTGAAATAATCATCGGTACACCGGCCAGTTCACCTTCGGTAAACCAGTAATATTTGATAGCTGCTAAGTCGATCCTTGTTAGTTTTTGTAAAGTTTCTTCAGATTTTTTACCCTGAACGGCCAATTGTGTAATTTCATCGCTTTTGTCTTCTACCTGACAATCATCAATTTTATTCTGTAAAATCCATTGCAGGTCTTTGTCTTTATTGGCAGCATTAACAACTAACATATAGTGATTGGCAAAACGATAAACCAGTAAATCATCGACGATTCCTCCATCCGGTTAACACATGGCCGAATATTGAACCTGCCCAATCTCCAGCTTAGCGGCATCATTAATGGTTACTTTTTGTACCATGTCCAGTGCCCTGGGTCCGCTGATGATAATTTCGCCCATGTGCGAAACATCAAATACGCCAACTGTTGTACGTACCCGAAGATGTTCTTCTCTGATGCTGCGATATTGAATGGGCATATGAAAACCGGCAAATTCAACCATCTTTGCGCCTAAGTTTACATGTACATCATGTAAAGCTGTCTTTTTTAGTTCCATTTTAACATGTCTCCGTTTCTATTTTGCTATTGACTCTTTTAGTTCGTTAAAATCATAATATAATTAATTGTTTTATATCAAGAAAATAAAACTCAGCTAATCATATTTTTATTTTTTAAGATATGAAAATAGTAGTGTTCCTCTCCATAGTTGGCTGGTCGAATGTACATAGATACTCAGGCTAACCATGCAGTGCTTAATTTGAAGATTGTCCGGTTGAACTCTGCTTAACGGGCTGAAGCATCCTTAACACAATGTAAAAAATTTAATCGGCATTGAACCCTTCTAAGGCAACAGCAATGGTCTTGCCATTGCTGTCGCCTCATTTCGTCTTGCAGCAAGATTCGGATTAACAGCTCTGGTAATTGTCATCTCAATGGATGGCCACTTTTACAAATTAACTTCCTGTTCGCAGGCTACCGATCAAACACCGCCATTCAGTTCTTTACGCAAAAATTGCCCAGTGTAAGACTTTTTATTTTTAGCAATTTCTTCTGGAGTTCCTTCAGCAATAATAAAGCCACCTTTTTCACCGCCTTCAGGTCCAAGGTCGATAATCCAGTCTGCTGTTTTTATCACATCCATATTGTGTTCAATAACTACCACCGTGTTTCCTTTTTCCACCAGGCGGTTTAGCACATTAAGCAACATGCGTATGTCTTCAAAATGCAGGCCTGTGGTTGGTTCATCCAAAATGTAAAGCGTATTGCCTGTGCCTACCTTGCTTAGTTCTGTGGCTAATTTTACGCGTTGCGCTTCGCCACCGGAAAGTGTAGTGGCAGGCTGCCCCAATTTAATGTATCCCAATCCGACATCATAAAGTGTTTGCAAACGGCGTTTTACCGGCGGAATGTTGGCCAAAAAATCGAGCGCCTCTTCCACGGTCATATCCAGCACATCGGCAATGGATTTGCCTTTGTATTTGATCTGTAGCGTTTCCCGATTGTAGCGCTTCCCTTTACAAACTTCACATTGCACATAAACATCAGGCAAAAAATGCATTTCGATCTTCTTAATACCGTCGCCTTCGCAATGTTCACAACGGCCGCCCTTTACATTAAAACTAAACCGGCCGGGTTTGTAACCCCGAATTTTTGATTCAGGTAATTGACTGAACAGATCCCGAATGGGGGTAAACAAACCCGTATAGGTCGCAGGATTGGAACGGGGCGTGCGTCCGATTGGCGATTGGTCTAAATCGATCACTTTGTCAATATGTTCAATCCCATCGATACGTTGATGAGCTAAAGGTGTCTTTTTGGCCTTGTAGAAGTGGCGAGCCAGGGCCGCGTACAAGGTTTCATTGACCAAACTGCTTTTACCAGAACCTGAAACGCCCGTTACACAAATGAATTTTCCCAGCGGAAAGCGCACATCGATCTTTTTAAGATTATTGCCTTCTGCGCCGCGTACAATTAAATATTTTCCATTACCGGAACGGCGACTGCCCGGAATAGGAATCGTTTTTTGATGAGAAAGGTACAGGCCCGTTATGCTCTTTTTACTCTTGGCTATCTGTGCCGGGCTTCCGGCTGCCACCACCTCGCCTCCATGAACGCCGGCCCTTGGCCCGAGGTCAATCACGTAATCCGCTTCTTCAATGGTTTCCCGGTCGTGTTCTACAACAAGCACCGTATTCCCCAAATTGCGTAATTCCTTAAGCGTACTAATCAACTTTTTATTGTCCCGCTGGTGCAGGCCTATGCTGGGTTCGTCTAAAATGTACAGCACGCCAACCAGTTGCGATCCGATTTGCGTGGCCAGCCGGATGCGCTGCGCTTCTCCCCCGGAAAGAGTTCCGGCAGTGCGACTCAGCGTTAAATAATCTAATCCAACATTAATTAGAAACTGTAAGCGCTGATTAATTTCTTTTAAAATTTGGTGCGCAATTTGAGTTTCCTGCTTATTTAATTTTAGGTGGGCAAAAAATTCCTTTGCCTCACTAATGGACATCTCAGTTACCTGATGAATATTTTTTCCGTTAATGGTAACGGCCAGGGCTTCTTTACGCAAGCGGGTTCCATGGCACTCATCACAAATCAGATTATTCATAAAACCCTCAATCCAGCGCCGCACATGTGACGAAGAAGTCTGTTTGTAGCGACGTAAAATATTATTGATTATTCCTTCATAGTTCGAATACCATTCCACATAGGCTTTGTCGCGCTTATAAACAAATTTGACCTGTTCATCGCCAGCGCCATAAAGAATGATGTGCCGTACCTCTTCGGGTAAATCTTTCCAGGGCGTATCAAGACTAAAACCCAATTTTCGGGCTAAACTGGCAATCATTTCGTAAAGCCACCCTTCATGGCGGCCACTTAAAACCCTAATGGCTCCCTGATTAATAGAAAGCGTGGCATCAGGTACAATCAAATCGGGATCGATTTGCGTTAACACGCCTAAACCGTCGCATTTGGGACAGGCGCCATACGGACTGTTAAAAGAAAACGTACGCGGTGCAGGTTCTTCAAAAGAAAGATTACAATGAGGACAGGCAAATTGTTCACTGAACATCACGTCTTGCCCTTCATCAGGCTTATTGATGTAAACCAGTCCGCCGCTCTGTTTTAAGGCTAACTCCACTGATTCCGTTAAACGCTTTGAAATATCGCCATTGATAACCAATCTATCGATGACCAGTTCAATATTATGTTTTTTATTTTTTTCAAGATTAATTTCTTCATCAAGTGGAATAATATTACCATCTACCCGAACTCTCACAAAACCATCTTTCCGATATTGATTAAAAGCTTCTTTGTACTCGCCTTTACGACCACGAACCACCGGGGCCAGTACCTGAAAACGCGTACCTTTAGGCCAACCTAAAATAGTGTCCACTATTTGTTGAACCGTTTGTCTTTCTACCGGCCGCCCGCACTGATAACAGTGCGGCTTCCCTATACGGGCAAATAAAAGACGCAAGTAATCGTATATTTCAGTTACCGTTCCAACCGTTGACCTTGGATTGCGGCTGGTGGATTTTTGCTCAATAGAAATAGCAGGCGACAAACCTTCAATGTAATCCACATCTGGTTTTTCCATTAAACCCAAAAACTGGCGGGCGTAAGCGCTTAGTGATTCCACATACCGGCGCTGCCCTTCGGCGTAAATGGTGTCAAATGCCAAACTGGATTTACCAGAACCGGACAACCCCGTAATTACCACAAATTTATCTCTTGGTATTTTGACATCTATATTTTTAAGATTATGCTCTCTCGCACCTTTTACCAATAAATAATTCTTTTTACTCATAATTCCTGATATTGATGTTTATTAAAATGGTTTATTTAACTCTGGATTAAATTAATAAAACGATTAAAACATCCACGCCAATGCGTTTATCTATTAAAACATTTATTACATGAACCTAACCGCAAAGGAATTCTATTTCAACCGCTTTATTAAATTAAAAACTGAAACACGAAATTTATTTTATTTTTTTGAGTGCTCCTTTAAAAAATCACACGCTTTTTCACGAAAATAACTCTATGCTGAGCGAATGAAAACCGTGACGCGTTACGTGTAATCAGTGACTCCTTCCAATCAGTGAAACTTGGATAAAGAGCTAAATATTTTTTAGTTGTCTTAATATCCAAAATAAATTGCTCTGTGCCTTTCCTGCCACCTCTTTGGTTAATTCTAATTGGCTGCGGCTTTACTAAAAGTATTGTTCCCAAAATTTTAGTCCATCGGTTAAATGTTAAATAATATTTTTATGTTTAACCGTAAGCACTGGCAATTTAACAGAGCGAATCACACGTTCAGTGGTGCTGCCCAGTAGAAGACGATCCAGTCCCACCATACCATGCGTACCAATCACAATTAAGTCTAAATTTTCTTCTTCCACATATTTTGCAATCTCTTTATGAGCTTTACCTTCGCGTAATACTTTTACAATTTTTCGATTTTTAAGTTCGGAGAAGGCAGAAACCGATTCAGCCATTCTTTTTTCCACCTTTTCTTTAATATCCGGGATCATATCTAATACCGATTTCATACCCCAGGCATAAAGCGCCGGATGCACTTCCTGATCGACCGCATATAACAGATGTAATTCACTCCCATCCATCTCAGCCCATTCTGCCGCCGTTTTTAAGGCTTCCATTGAAGGCTCGCTAAAATCCAGCGGAACCAAAATCTTTTTGAACTTTTCTTTAATAAACTCTGCACTACGTACGGTAAGTACCGGACAACGAGCGTACCGCACCACTTTTTCTGCCACGCTACCAATCAAAAAGTATTCAAGCCCTGTACGTCCGTGCGTGCCTAAAACAACCAGATCAAAATCATTTTTGTTGATGTATCCTAAAATAGCTGAAGGCGCAGAATAGCCTCGGATAATCTCATGCTTTATTTTTAAATGTGTATGCTTCTCCGTTTTTTTCCTCATTTTTTCTAACAATAACGCTTCTACTTCATGTTCTTCCGACTCTACTTTTTTTAATTTTTCTTCCATTTCCACAGGATCATCTTCAAAAAGCAATCTGGCATGCAAAACCGTTAACTCCGCATCAAACTTGGCGGTTAAAAATAAGGCCTGATCCAAAGCTGCTTTTGCCGTTTCCGAGAAATCCGTGGGAACTAATATTTTCTTAATCTGCATGGTAAACTCCTTTAACTTATCGAACAAATTAAATTTAAGCATTCTTGCCAAATGAAACAAAAGATATCTCCTGATTTATTTCATCGTCAGCCAGGCTGCAACCAAAACCTGTCTAAAGTATTTGTTTCTTAAAACTACACGTCTCATTAAGTTTTGCCAATAAATTGATTGCTCTGTTGCCTAAAACAAATCCGATCATGAATTTATTGCATCGACGCGATTGACGCACTTCAAAACCCTTAACCCTTCAACCCTTATACCCTTAACTAAATTTAAGCTTTGCCCCATCCCAAAGATTAAAAAATTCGAAGCTCGAATTTCGAAATCCGAAAACGCTGGCCAGCCTGTTTTCGACAATAAAAATTAGTAACAATTTGCGTCAATCTGTGTACTAAATTTGGCGTCTGCTTATCTTGTTTGCTTATGCGCTAATTTAGAAGGTCACTAAAAAAG
>JAGHBR010000388.1 GCA_021160885.1 Caldisericaceae bacterium | reverse complement strand
TTCCAGGGTTAAAAATAATTCTTTAACCGAAATAATTTTATCTACTTTATAGGCATTTGATCCGGCAAAGGTAAATCCTTTTTCCAGCAAGCCCATTTGCGCATTGGCCAGGGCATCTGCAATACAATAAGGAGTCGTTCTAAAATCACAGGTTTTTAAGCACTTCCATGAACATTTAAATGGTTTCCGTTGACCCTCTTCTACTTCTTGCAAAAAGCTGTTACGAATGGCACGTCCGGGTAAACCAACCGGACTTTCGATGATTACAATATCTTCTTTTTGGCTTTGAACATAAGCATTTTTAAAAGCGTCCGAAGCATCACATTCATGTGTTGCTACAAAGCGTGTTGCCATTTGTACTCCTTTAGCGCCCAATTCTAAAAACTTAAGAATATCTTCTCCACTAAAAATTCCCCCTGCAGCAATAACCGGAATTTCACAATCATAAAGTTCTTCAAATTTTTGCACAGTAGCAACGACTTGCGGAATTAACTTCTCGAGCTGGAATTGTGGATCATCAATTTGTTCTTTTTTAAACCCCAAATGGCCACCTGCTTTGGGACCTTCCACAACAACAGCCTCTGGAATTCGCCCAAACGTTTTGTGCCAGTATTGAAAAACAAGCTGAGCTGCCCGCGCCGAGGAAACAATTGGCACAAAATAGGTTTTGAAAGAACGAATCATTTCTGGTGTGTACTGTTTAGGAAACCGTAGTGGTAAGCCGGCCCCCATGAATACAATGTCCACTTCTTCTTCAATGGCTGTTTGGAGCATGGAATCAAAATCCGAAAGGGCAACCATAATGTTTAAACCTATTACTCCGTTGGTTTTAGCCCGTGCTTTTCGAATTTCCTCTTTTAAGAAATGGATATTCGCCTTGCGGTAGCTCTGTCCTTCATTTTCAAACAAAAGTCCCAGACCAACTGATGAAATGACGCCTACGCCTCCCTCATTGGCCACGGCTGAAGCCAGCCCTGATAAGGAAATGCCTACTCCCATTCCTCCCTGAATGATTGGTGTTGACAATTTAAAACGTCCAATCGTAAGGCCTGGTAAATGTTGCGCATACATAATATATTTCCTTTCCGATAATAAGATCTATGGTAAAAACATTTTAAAACATAGTTTACCATAAAATAAACATACCGTATGTAAAAATAATGTAAAAGCTTAAAATAGGGGATTTAAAAAACAGTGAATAAATGCTGCTTATTGGTGTGAGTAATAAAAAGAGATTAAGGACTATCTTCCTTGCCGAAATCTAATTTATGCTTTTTTATTTTACGCCAAAGGGTTGCTCTATCAATGTTCAATTTTTGTGCCGCCAGTTGCTTATTGCCATTGCATCTTTGCAATGTTTGACGAATAAAATAACGCTCCTGAAAATCCAGGAATTCAGCCAGACTCATAGGATGGTCTGAGTACAGCGCTTCCTGATAGTAATCGACATCCATTGCCAGCAAGATCTCTTCAACTGAAATCATGGGACTTTGAGCAAACATCACAACCCGGCTTAATACATTGCATAACGTACGAACATTACCGGGTCAATCATATTCTATCAGTAGATTTAATCCTCTTGCTGAAATTCCACTAATTTGTTTATTGTATTCATTGGCATAGTATTTTAAATAATTATCTACCAGCAAGGGGATGTCCTCAGCTCGTTCACGTAATGGAGGTACATGAATATGAAATACATTTAAACGGTGGAATAAATCTTCTCTGAATTTTCCTTCACTTACCAGTTTTTTTAAATCTTTGTTGGTAGCAGCAATAATGCGCACATCAACCTTTTTAGTTGCCACAGCGCCAATTGTTTCAATTTCGCCATCTTGCAACACATTTAACAATTTGGCCTGAGCCTGTAATGGCAATTCGCCTATTTCATCAAGAAAAAGCATACCGCCATCGGCTAATTCAAATTTACCGGCCTGATCTTTAATCGCTCCGGTAAAACTTCCTTTTTTGTGGCCAAAAAACGTACTCTCAATAAGCGTTTCCGGAATGGCCGCACAATTAATCCGAATAAAAGGTTTAGTTGACCTTTTACTTTTTATCTGGATGGCTCTGGCAATTAACTCTTTACCAACCCCTGTTTCTCCGGTGATTAATACCTTACTATTCGTCGGCGCCACAAAATCAATTTGATTAAAAATCTTACGCATAGCCGAACTTTGCCCCACCATCTGATACTGGTCTAAGAACTCATTTATCAACATATCACGCTCTTTTTGCCAATTGTAATGACTGATCGCATTATTCAGGGTAATCAATAAACGATCCAGGTCTGCGCCTTTTTCCAGAAAATCAAAAGCCCCCTCTTTAATGGCTTTAACTGCAATGGCCAGTGTGCTACGTCCTGAAATCATGATAATAGGAATGGCAGGGAATTCTTTTTTTATTTCGCTTAACAATGAGATACCATTCTGGCCAGGCATTTGAACATCCAATAAAATACAGTGGAATGGTTCTTTTGGTAATAGGTCCAGCACTTCCAATGGATTACTGATCGTTTTTGTTCTGTAATGATTATAATTTAAAATGGATGAAACCTTTGAAAAAATCGTATTTTCTGGATTTGTTCCTTTTTACGGGTAAATTTTTAAAAAATTTTATTTAAATCACGGTTTTTTATCCAATTTTTACATTAAAAATTACCTCATAGCTCTTTTCTTTGCCCCTTTTTCTCCCTATTTGGGAGAAAAGGGCGTACTTCTCCTATGTATCAGCCCATACTAAATGCCAATCCACGCCTAATGTTGTAAATAGAACAAAGCATTTTAAAGTGAAACTCATTACGTTCAAGTGTTACATATCGAGCTCGACTAAGTCCATATCGAGCAAACGTCCGCTCGACAGCACTTCTAATTTTACTTTTCTTTTTATTGTTTTTCTTTTGTTTGCTCGACAATGGCCTATTGCGATGCGCTTTTTCTATGATTCCATAATAAATGCCATTAGCTCTACATTCTCGTTTTATATCCGAACTATCATAGGCCTTATCCGCAAATATAGATCGTTCATCTCCACTAATAAGATTTTCAAGTTCTTTAGAATCATGTACATTGGCAGGTGTGTAAGTAACTTTACGTATAATGCCGGAGCCTTCATCTATTCCTATATGGCCTTTATAGCCATAATAAGTCTTTTTCCCTTTCTTGGTAAAGCGGGCATCATTATCTTGCTGGGAATTCTTTTTTTCTTCTTCTTTGCAGGCGCCTTCTTCTTCCTGCTTTTTCTCTTTCTTCTTTGGTTTTCTTGCCGATTGAACAATGGTTGCATCAACTATCGTCCCACGCTTGAGAATAAAATTGCGTTCATCCAACATTTCTAATATAAGATTGAAAACCTTATCCAAAAGATTGGCCTTAATCATTCTTTCCCGAAAACGCCAAATAGTAGTAAAATCAGGAACCTCTTCTTCAAAGCTTATCCCAAGAAATCGCTGAAAACTTAATCGATCTATCAGATAATCTTCCAACTGGGGATCACTCAAATCGTACAAGTACTGAAGAACCAGGCATTTCAAAGAATATATGATCGGAATAGTTAGATGGCCTCGCTTAGATTTCTTAAACATTGGTTCTACTTTTCTTTCCAAACGTTTCCAATCTACAATATTATCTATTTGAGTAAGCAGCTTATCTGTACGAGAACGTTTTTTACGACGATTGAATGCACTATCCAAAATAGAGAGTTGAGATTTTGCCTGACCGATCATAAAAAATCCCCTTATCTTTTTTGTTTTCAATAAGATAAGGTATATTTTTATACAGTGCAAGCTTTAGAATAAATCAAAAGGTTTCAAAATCTTAGTAAAAGTCCAATACCATCTGTGGAAAAACATAATCAGCAACCTAATTCAAAACTATCTTGTTTTCTTGTGGATTACGCAGATTTTCGCTGATTTAATCTAATTTCTGCACTATCTGCACCATCTGCATAAAATCAAACAGACTATGATTGCCACAAAAAATTCTCACTGTTTTTTCCCTTTTCAAAATTATTTGCATTTTTTTCTTTGTCAGCTTATTTTAGTTACCGGTTAAGTAAACGTTTTAGTTAAGGCATTAATGAGTAAATTCAAAACCATTACCTTGCAAGACCTGGCCAATGAACTCAACGTTTCCAAAGTGACCATTTCAAAGGCTTTGCGCGATCATCCAGACATTGCACCGGAAACCAAACGTAAAATCAAACAATTGGCGGCCAAGCGTGGTTACACACCCAATCTGATGGCCCGCAACCTGGCAGCCCGCCAAACGTTTACTCTCGGCCTTGTAACGCCCAAAATCGCTCACTCTTTTTTCGCCCGTGTCATAGAAACATTTTACAATTGCGCCTTTGAACAGGGCTACGAAGTCGTTTTGATGGTTTCCCAGGAAGAGGAACAACGACAGATTAAACATTTACAAACATTGATGTCCATGAAAGTGGATGGTATTCTGATATCGGTTGCTCAGAATACCAGAGACCTGACCATTTTTGAGGAAATCAAAAAGCGTAATATTCCACTAGTCTTTTTCGATCGTATTGTTCCAAACTTGGGCTTCAGTACGGTCAGTGCCGACGACTACCAGGGTGGCTTTCTGGCTGTCCAGCAGGCTTTCAAGGCTGGTTACAGGCATCTGGCACATGTTGCCGGCTCTTTTACCACGCAAATCGGCAGAGAGCGTTTACGCGGCTTCAAAGATGGTTTAAAGAAATTTGATTTACCCTTTGTAGAAGAATGGGTGGTTGAGAGCGGTTATTCGGAACAGGCTGGTTACCGTGCAGCTCAAAAATTATTAAATCAGATGCAACTGCCGGAAGTGATTTTTGGTGTTACTTTTCCAGCCACATTGGGAATTTTGACCGCCTTGCAGGAAAATGGTTTAAAAGTGCCACAGGATATGGACCTGATTGCTTTTGGTGATAGCCAGTTCAACCGTTTTTTGAAACCGGCCATTACCTGTATTGACCAACCAACAGAAAATCTGGCCCAGTCAGCATTCAATCTCTTGATGGATACGATCAAAAACAAAGAAGAATTTGCAATTCAAAATCAGGTCATTCCCGTTAAACTTAAGGAATATGACACATGTCGTTCAAAATAATACACAGGAATTATTATGGCTAAAATCGAATTACATCCAGATCGTTTTTTTGATCCCGATTCACAAGTACGCAAAATTGCCCGGGAGCTTTACGAAGAGCACAAAAATTTACCCATCATCTCTCCGCATGGTCATGTAGATCCAAAAATCCTGGCAGAGAACACTCCGTTTCCTGATCCGGTTGAATTACTGGTCATCCCGGATCACTATCTATTCCGCCTGCTTTACTCACAAGGAATCCCGCTGGAATCTTTAGGCATTCCGACCATGGACGGCACAGAAGTCGAAAAAGACCATCGTAAAATCTGGCACCTTGTAGCCGAACATTTTTACCTGTTCGCCGGTACACCAACCGGAATCTGGCTTGATTACGAATTTAAAGAGGTTTTTGGACTTGATGAACGCCCGGATGGCCAAAACGCTCAAAGATTGTATGATGAACTTTCTGAAAAACTGTCCTCTCCTGAATTTTTACCTCGCGCCTTGTTTGAACGATTTAATATTGAAGTGCTAAGCACTACCGATGGCGCTACCGATGCTCTACTCTGGCACAAAAAAATAAAAGAAAGTGGCTGGCCGAGTCGGGTAATTCCCAGCTTCCGGCCGGATGCTCTTACGCGCATTACCAGACCGGAATGGATGCGTCACTTACACGATTTGCAGAAAGTCACCAATCGTTCCATTCACTCTTTTAAAGACTTTCTGGACGCTCTGCGTGAAAGAAGACAATATTTTAAACAACTCGGGGCTACGTCAACTGATCACGGCGTTCAATCTCCCTTTACTCAACGCCTTTCGCCCGATAAAATTGAACAACTTTTTCAGAAAGCTTTAAAAGGTCAGGCCGATGCCCGCGATCAGGCCGCCTTTGAATCCCACATGTTAATGGAAATGGCTGCCATGAGTCTGGAAGACGGCCTTGTCATGCAGATTCATCCGGGTTCATTCAGAGATCACAATCAGTTGATTTACAAACGATTTGGATCGGACAAAGGAGCCGACATCCCTCTGCAAACAGAGTTCACGCGCAACCTGCACGCACTGCTAAATGAGTTTGGCAATGAACCAGATATGACTATCATTATTTTTACGCTGGATGAAACCACCTACTCACGAGAACTGGCACCGCTGGCCGGACACTACCCTGCTTTACGTCTGGGACCACCCTGGTGGTTCCATGACAGCCTGCAAGGTATGCTCCGTTTTAAAAAGCAGGTTATTGAAACAGCCAGCATTTACAATCTGGTAGGTTTTAACGACGATACGCGGGCTTTCCCATCCATCCCGGCCCGACATGATTTAAGTCGGCGAATGGACGCAAATTTTTTGGCGCGTCAGGTAGCCCGGCACGTTATCTCCATGGATGAGGCGAGTCACATGATGCGCGCTCTAACTTACGAACTGGCTAAGAAAGCATACAAATTGTAAAGGAAGATCGGTCATGAATCGTTTACTATTGTTAGTAGTCGCATTTTCAATAATAGCAGGCTGTCAGTCCGGATCGAAAAAAATTAAAATATTGAAATTAGCGCATGTACTGGATGTATCGCATCCGGTCCATCGAGGTATGGAATTCCTGGCCAAAAGACTTAATGAATTATCCGAAGGTACCATGCGCATCGACATCTACCCTTCTGGTCAATTGGGTGCCGAACGCGAACTGATTGAATTGCTGCAAATCGGCAGTCTGGCTATGACCAAGGTTTCAGCCAGCCCGATGGAAAGCTTTGTACCGGAAATGAAGATTTTCAGCCTGCCCTACGTTTTTCGCGATGATGACCATCTGTGGAAGGTGCTTAAAAGTGAAATTGGGCAGAAACTTTTGCTGGATTGCCAGAAGTATCGCATTCGTGGCCTGTGTTATTACGATGCTGGCAACCGCAGCTTTTACACCACCAGCAAGCCCATCTACACTCCTGAAGATTTAAGGGGATTAAAAATACGCGTAATGAAAAGCAAAACATCGGTAGAAATGATTCAGTCCCTTGGAGGTTCGGCCACTCCCATTGCCTGGGGTGAATTGTATACTGCCCTTCAGCAAGGGGTGGTGGACGGCGCCGAGAACAATCCGCCCTCCTTTTACCTTTCGCACCATTACGAAGTTTGCAAATATTACACGCTGGATGAGCACACTTCTATTCCGGATGTTTTGTTGATCAGCACGCATATCTGGAACTCCCTTACCAGACAACAACAACAATGGTTGATGCAGGCCGTCAACGAATCGGTTGATATACAACGGCAATACTGGAAGGAAGCCAGCGAACATGCCTTAAAAGAAGTGGAAAAAGCTGGTGTAAAAATTATTCATCCAGATAAAGCTTTGTTTAAACAGGCTGTAAAACCAATGTTCGAGCAGTTCAAAGGTACCAACATTGGAACTCTCATCGAACAAATTCAGCAATTGCAATAAAAGGAGATAAAAATGCAGGTCTTTTTTAATACCTTGGATAATCTTTTAAAGTGGTTGCTTATTTTTTTGATGGCCTTAATGGTTGTAGATGTCAGCTGGCAGGTTTTTTCACGTTTTGTATTGAATGCCCCCAGTTCTTACACTGAAGAAATTGCCCGCTTTTTATTAATCTGGATCGGACTGCTTGGTGCCAGTTATGCTTACAAAGCAAAGGCACATCTGGGCATTGATGTCTTGGTAAAAAAATTCCCACCAGCTGCAGAAAAGATGGCCTATGTTGGCATGCACATCATCAGTGGACTGTTTGCTTTGATTGTAATGATTGGTGGCGGTATTCGTTTGGTCAATCTCGCTCTGGAATTGGAGCAAACGTCTGCTGCCCTGGGTATTCCCATGGGACATGTTTACGTGGTAGTACCACTCAGCGGTCTGTTTATTTTGTATTATGCCTTACGTTTTATTTTTACTCCTGCATCAATCACTGAGCAGGAATTAAAGGGAAATTTGTAAACTTCAAATTTTTAAATGGACAGGAGCATTCTATGGGAGGGGCTGTCATTGTTTTAGTAATCAGCTTTGTCGTTTTGCTGTTATTAAACATCCCGATATCTATCAGCATTGGCCTTTCCACTTTACTGACCATGCTTTTTACCATCGATTTTGGACCTGCGATTACAACTATTGCCCAGCGTATGGCCAGTGGACTGGACAGTTTTGCCTTGCTGGCTATCCCTTTTTTCATCCTTTCCGGGATTTTAATGGGACGTGGCGGCATTGCCAGGAGGCTGATTAATCTGGCAAAAGCGTTAATTGGAATGCTGCCGGGTGGCCTGGCCCATGTTTCCATCGTAGCCGCCTTGCTATTTGGTGCCATTTCCGGCTCGGCCGTAGCAGCTACCTCAGCAATCGGTGGTTTTATGATTCCATCAATGAACAAGGAAGGCTACAACAAAAGCTTCAGTACGGCAACCATTGTGACCTCTTCTACAACTGGCTTACTAATTCCTCCCAGCAATGTCCTGATCGTTTATTCGTTGGCCAGTGGTGGTGTTTCCATTGCAGCGCTTTTTATTGCCGGTTATTTACCCGGTATCTTAGTAGGCTTGTTTTTAATGCTAGTAGCTGGCATCTATGCCTATGTACATCGATACCCAACTGGAAAATGGAATGGTGTTGTTGACAGTTTGAAAAAGATGCTTGACGCCATTCCCAGTCTGTTCATGATCATTTTGGTGATTGGCGGGATTGTGGCTGGCGTTTTTACGGCCACCGAAGCCAGTGCCATTGCCGTAATATATGCCTTCCTTTTGTCAGTATTTATTTATCGTGAAGTTTCAATTAAGGAATTGCCGGACATTTTGCTAAAAACCGTAGAAACGACAGCCATTGTAATGCTTTTAATCGGTACTTCAACCGCCATGTCCTGGATTATGTCTTATGAAAACATTCCTCAACAGATCAGTGAGGCCTTAATTTCATTTACCAATAACAAATACATGATTCTATTGCTGATTAACCTGTTGTTGTTGTTCGTAGGCACGTTCATGGACATGACGCCGGCTATTTTGATTTTCACGCCTATTTTCCTTCCGGTTGTAACCAAGCTGGGCATTACACCACTGCATTTTGGTATTATTATGGTATTGAATCTCTGCATTGGTCTGGTAACCCCGCCGGTTGGTTCGGTTTTATTTGTCGGTTGTGGCATCAGCCGGACTTCCATTACGCAATTAATCCGCCCCCTGATTCCATTTTATCTGGCCATGATAGTGGCCCTGATGCTGGTCACCTATATTCCGGAAATCACACTCTGGTTACCGCAATTATTTGGATATTGAAAGGAGTACCATGCCAAATTTGGAAAAGTTTTCAATCGGAGTTGGCGATCGTTTTGCCCGCGAAGCCAAAGCACAGTTAGAAGCAGTCAAAAAGGCTTACGAAAATGGAATTGGTATCTCCCCTGTTTGGAACAAATCATACCGGGAACATCAGATCATTGGCAGTTCGCCTAAATCTACGATTGAAGCAGTACAAAAGGCAGTGAAGGAGCTTAATTGGTCCCATGGCTATTTTCTTGATGCTGATCATATTTCATTGAAGAATGTGGATTTCTTTATTGATATCTGTAATTTCTTTACGATTGATATTGCTGAGGAAATCAATGCCTCGTTGTCCGAAGACGAAGAACGAAAACTAAGAAATTTGATTCTTAAGTTGGGCTTTCAGACGCAGTTGGCCAATCTGCCCATTTTTCAATGGAACGAAAGCTTTGTTGCCAATTTTCTAAAAACATATGGGAAAGCTCTGTTAGAAGCGCAAAAGATTTATCGGTATATTCTAACCAAACACAGCCGTCAGCAAAACGTTATTGAAATTTCCATGGATGAAGGACCGGTTGCCCAGTCTGCACAGGAAATTTATCTAATCCTTTATCTGTTAACGCAATTAAATGTAAAACTTGATACAATTGCTCCGCGCTTCGCAGGTCTCTTTCTGAAGGGCATCGATTATCAGGGGAATACTGAACAGTTCAAAAACCAGACGGCAGATTTTCTGAAAGTTCTGCAATGGTTCCAGAAACATTCGGGACAACCAGAACATCTAAAGCTAAGCCTGCACACCGGTAGTGATAAATTCAGTCTTTATCCCATATTAAATCGGTTGTTAAACCAGTTTCAAACGGGGCTGCACTTGAAAACCGCCGGCACTACCTGGCTGGAAGAGTTGATTGGCTTGTGTGAAGGCGGGGCTGCAGGGTTGCAATTTGTCAAATCGCTTTACAGGAGTGCTATTGCCCAAATGGATCAATTGCTTCAACCTTACGCAGCTATCGTCCGTATTGACCGCCAAAATTTACCATTACCTGATGAGCTTGATAATTGGAACGCCGAGCAGCTGGTTCGTAGTTTAAGGCACAATCAAAGCGATTCGTTATTTAATAAGGATTTACGCCAACTTTTTCATATAAGTTATGGTCTGGCTGCACAATATGGAAACACGTTTTACGAACTTCTCGAAACGTATCGGTCAGAAATCGAACGGAATGTCACAGAAAATTTATTTGACAGGCACATTAAGCCACTTTTTTTAGGAGGTTAAAACAAAAATGAGCAATGAACTTTTTAATATTAAGGATAAAGTCGTAGCCATCACCGGGGGATGTGGTATTTTGGGTAGCGCCATGGCCACAGCTTTGATAAAACAAAGTGCACACGTCGCTTTAATGGATTTGTTTCCTGAACTGGACGGCCAGGTTAAAAGCCAATTAAAAAAGGGGCCGGGACAATTTGAAGTTTTCAAAGTCGATGTATTGAACCGCAATTCACTGGAATCTGCTTTAAAAAATATTTTAAATCGTTTCAAAAAAATTGATGCTTTGATTAACGGAGCCGGTGGTAATCATCCCCAGGCTACTACCAGCTCCGAAATGCCGTTCATGCAGATTCCGATGGAGGCCTTTCAAAAAGTGCTGCAGCTTAATCTAACCGGAACACTGCTGCCCAGTCAGGTGTTTGCCGACGTTTTTATAGAACAGGGCTATGGAAACATTATCAACATTTCATCCATGAATGCCATACGACCTTTGACACGCATTCCGGCCTATTCGGCAGCCAAAGCAGCCGTGTCTAATTTCACTCAATGGTTGGCGGTGCATCTTGCGCAAGAATACAATCCCAATATTCGTGTTAATGCCATTGCACCAGGATTCTTTCTAACCAAACAGAATCGTTTCCTATTATTGGATGAACAGAATCAGTTGACAGAGCGGGGTAAAAAAATCATCGACCACACGCCAATGGGGCGTTTTGGTCAGCCGGAAGACCTGTTTGGAACTATGATCTGGCTGCTTTCGGATGCTTCTTCTTTTGTTACCGGTACGGTCATTCCGGTGGATGGCGGCTTTGCTGCCTTCAGCGGAGTATAAGTGTTTGTGTTGAAAGTTAAAAGTTAAGGTGGTAAAAGTTTAAGGGTTCAGGCCTGGTATCGTTTTGCCTTGATAGAGAATGCACACGCCAATAAATAAAAAAAGAAAGGACAGAAATGAAATTTCAAATCGGACTCGTGGGGCTTGGTGTTATGGGGCGTAATTTAGCGCTTAATATGGAAAGGAATGGCTTTTCAGTTTGTGCCTTTGATATTGACGAACAACAAAGACAAAAAGCACAGGAGGCCTTTTCCAATAAAAAGATGAGCGTCGTTACATCATTTAACGACCTTCTTTTCGCTCTTGAACGGCCGCGTAAAATCATGATGATGGTACCTGCTGGCAAAGCGGTGGATGCAGTGATTGATGCTCTGAGCCCATTGCTTCAATCAGGCGATTTGCTTATTGATGGAGGCAATTCTTATTTTTTGGACACGGAGCGACGTTACAAACAGCTAAAGGGAAAAGGGATTCTCTACATTGGAACTGGCGTCAGCGGGGGCGAAGAAGGTGCTCTGCATGGGCCTTCTTTGATGCCTGGTGGTAATCCTCAGGCCTGGCCACTAATAGAAGACTTGTTCAGCGCAATCGCGGCCAAAACCGAAGATGGTGCTCCCTGCGCTGCATGGATCGGCGAAGGTGGCGCTGGCCATTTTGTCAAAATGGTGCACAATGGAATCGAATACGGTGATATGCAAATGATTTGCGAAAGCTATTTTTTGATGAAACAATTGCTTCAAATGCCCGCGCAGGAAATGAGCGCCGTTTTCCAGAAATGGAATCAAGGTGAATTAGACAGCTACCTGATTCAAATCACGGCAGACATTTTGAGCAAAACCAACCCCGAAACCGGTCAACCAATGGTGGATGTTATTTTGGACACGGCCGGCCAAAAAGGCACCGGCAAGTGGACCAGTCAGGCAGCGCTGGACTTCGGGGTTCCGGCCCCAACCATTGCCGAAGCCGTCTTTGCCCGTTTTATAAGCGCCTTAAAAGAAGAACGAGTTCAGGCTTCGAAAGTAATAAATAGTCCTCAATTCCAGTTTAAGGATGATAAAAAACAATTTATTGATAGCCTGGAACAAGCCCTTTACGCTTCAAAGATTTGCTCTTACGCGCAGGGTTTTCAGTTGATGAAAGCTGCCAATGATGAATTCAACTGGAATTTGAATCTGGCTAATATTGCTCAAATTTGGCAGGGCGGTTGCATTATTCGTGCCAAATTTCTGATAAAAATTAAACAAGCCTTTAGCGAAAATTCTAACTTGGACAATTTAATGCTGGCTTCCTACTTCCGTGAGGCTCTGCAAAAACGGCAAACGGCCTGGCGCAAAGTGGTTTCAACTGCTGCTCTGACAGGGATGCCCACACCGGCTTTAAGCAGCGCGCTGGCTTACTTTGATTCTTACCGTAGCGCACAGTTACCGGCCAACTTGCTACAGGCCCAGCGTGACTACTTTGGTGCCCACACCTTTGAACGGATAGATCGTCCCCGAGGTCAGTTCTTTCACTTTGACTGGCAGCAGAACAGTTGATGTGAGGAGGAATAGTTAAGAATAAGGAACGAGCTATTGAATGCATCGACTGTGTTGATGTAAAAACTCAATAGTAGAAAGTTCAAAGCTAATTTAAATATCGTTAAAATTCCAGCAGCACTCGGAACTTAAAATTCAGAATTTTCTGATTTATCAAGCTGATTTAATCACTTTTTAAAGTCAGCTTTGTGTTCAATGTTTAAAACAAAAAAGGTAAAAAAATGATCTATTTTCAAAAAACAGACCGCAATAATGGGCTTTTCGATGAAGATTTACATCAGGGTCTGATCACCGCGCTGGAAAAATTAGGCAAGGTGGGACGGGTGCTGATCATTCCACCGGATTTTACCCGTTCTCATTCCTTTGCCGGGCCTTTGACGTATTTTGCCTACCAGTACTTTAAAAGCGCAGTCAAGGCCATTTTACCGGCACTGGGTACACACTCCCCCATGCCCGATTGGCAACGGGATCAAATGTATCCGGGCCTGCCTGCGGAATTGTTCATAGAGCACAACTGGCGGCAGGATGTTATTACACTGGGAGAGGTTCCTGCTGAACTGGTTTATGAGTTTTCCGAAGGTAAGGTTAACTACGCCTGGCCAGCACAGGTAAATCGCTTGTTGCCGGAAGGAAGCTTCGATCTGATCCTGTCCATTGGACAGGTAGTACCTCACGAGGTAGCCGGTATGGCCAACTACACCAAAAACATTTTTGTCGGCACCGGCGGCACAGAAGGCATTAACAAAAGCCATTTTTTAGGCGCCGCCTATGGCATTGAGTGCATTTTAGGTCGGGCTGATAATCCGGTGCGCAAGGTGCTGCAATATGCAGCCGACCATTTCACTTACCACTTGCCCATTGTGTATGTTTTAACCGTTGTAGGAAAAAACAAAAACGGCGATTTGCGGCCGCTGGGCCTGTTCATCGGGGATGATGCAGAATGCTATTACCAGGCCAGTGAACTTTCTCTCAAGGTCAATTTTGAATTATTGGAAAAGCCTCTTTCCAAAATCGTCGTTTACCTCGATCCTGCAGAATTTAAAAGTACCTGGCTGGGCAATAAAAGCATTTACCGTACGCGTATGGCTCTGGCTGATCAGGGCGAATTAATTGTTCTGGCTCCCGGCCTTAAAGAATTTGGCGAAGACCCTGAAATCGATCGCTTAATTCGCAAGTATGGTTACCGCCCATCTGACGAAATTTTAGAGCTGGTCAAAAAAAATGAAGACCTGCAAAATAATCTGAGCGCAGCGGCTCATCTGATGCATAGTTCATCGGATCATCGGTTTACCGTCACCTATTGTCCTGGACACCTTTCTCGTCAAGAAATTGAACAGGTTCATTACCAATATGCCGATCTTAAAACCATGCTAAAGCGCTACCCACCGGAAAAATTGCAGGATGGTTTCAATGAGTTGAGCGATGGCGAACAAATCTATTTCATTTCCAACCCGGCGCTCGGTTTGTGGGCATTTAAAGATCGATTTCAAAAAAAAAGTAAAAAACATAGGAGGAACAAATGGCAAAATTAATATTAAAGTCCAAAGAAGACGCTACACTTGACTTTCTTTCGCTGGGCGCCATGGTCCATCGTTTGGATCCCAGCGTCATTCCTTTCCGCAAGGCCAAACAGTTTGCTGTTCATGTGTCCGGTGGTGAATACAATGTCGCAGCTAACCTTAGCGCTTGCTTTGGTCAGCGCACCGGGATTGTAACAGCCATGGTAAACAATGGCATTGGTGAGTTGATTCAGAACTGCATTCGCGAAATGGGCGTTACTCCCTTTTACAAGTTTTTTAAGCATGATGGCGTACGCGGTCCAAACATTGCCACGGTATACAGCGATCGCGGACACGGCGTCCGGCCACCGGTTGTGTTCTATAATCGTTCCAACGAAGCAGCCGCCCTGCTTAAACCCGGTGACATTGATTGGGATGCGATTTTTTCGAAGGGAGTGCGTTGGTTCCATTCCGGTGGCATTTTTGCCGCTTTATCTGTAACCACTTCGCAACTGATCATTGAAGGCATGCAAAAAGCGCATGATTATGGTGCGGTCACTTCATTTGACCTAAATTACCGGGCAAAATTGTGGGCGCCGATCGGAGGTTTACAACAAGCCCAGAAGGTATTGCGGAGTATTGTAGAACAGGTCGATGTTCTTTTAGGTAATGAAGAAGATTTGCAAACGGGTTTGGGCATTCCAGGACCTGAAGTAGAACGTGAGAATAAGTTTGACACGACAACCTTTTTTGAAATGATTGAAACGGTCACCAGTCAGTTCCCTAATGTTAAAATGGTGGCCACCACTCTGCGTGAAGTGCTTTCGGCCAGCCGCCACAACTGGGGGGCTGTGTTGTGGTACAACGGACAAAAACAGCAAACACCAACCATGTTGTTAGATGTACTGGATCGCATTGGAGGCGGAGATGGTTTTGCCTCCGGTTTGATTTTTGGGCTGCTGGATGGACGACCTGTTGAAGAAGCTTTAAAATTAGGCTGGGCACACGGCGCCCTTCTAACGACCTTCCCTGGTGACGTTAGCATGGTAAAATTATCGGAAGTGGAAGCCCTGGCCAGAGGTGGTTCGGCTAGAGTACAACGGTAAGTTTACCTGGCCAGCCAACCGCCATCTACCACCAGGATATGGCCGTTCATGTAATCTGAAGCGGCCGATGCCAGAAAAACGACCGCTCCTGCCAGATCTTCCGGTTGGCCCCAGCGGCCGGCCGGAATTCGGGCAGTGATTTCTCTGTTGCGTGTTTCATTTTCTATTAAAGGACGTGTATTGTCTGTTTCAAAATAACCAGGCGCAATGGCATTGACTTGTACATTGTATTTCGCCCATTCATTGGCCAGCGCCTTGGTCAACTGGGCTACACCACCTTTGGCTGCTGCATAAGCAGGTACTGTAATGCCTCCTTGAAAACTCAGCAAAGAGGCAATATTAATGATTTTACCTGCTTTTCTGGCAACCATGATCTGCCCTACTTCCCGGCACAAAAAAAACTGTGCGTTTAAATTCGTATTGATTACTTCGTACCAGTATTCATCAGGGTATTCCACAGCTGGTGCCCGGCGGATTGTGCCTGCATTATTCACCAGAATATCTATTTTATGATGTTTTTTCATGATTTCCTGGAGAACAACTTTAATGGCTTCTTTATCAGTTATATCGCAACTAATCTTTTCACAACTGCCACCAGCTTCGGTGATTTTTTCTTCTGTGTTTTGCAAGCCATTTTTATCACGGGCCAGTAACACCACGTGAGCTCCTGCCTGGGCCAGAGCCAGACTCATACCCTGCCCTAATCCGCGGCTGGCACCGGTGACCAGTGCTATTTTTCCCTTTAAGCCAAACAATTTCTCTAAATATTCCATGTTCACCTCCACTTTAATTCACTTTTGAGTAGTATAACAGATCTATTAAAAAATAAAAGGGATCGTGTGCTAAAAATTGTTCATGATCTTCTCCGGAAAACCAGAGCTGCCCAAAGGATTTAAACAATACACTATCCTGCTGCTGGTTGGCGTAGAAAAAGAGGAAGGGCACATTGTTGGTTCTGGGTGGTAGGATCTGTTTCAATGGCCATTTTTCTGGTTGTTTTAAAAAAGGCAGCAGATATTGGATGGCATCAGCCAGACAGGCGCCTTTGGAATTTTTAACATGCCAGAAATCAAATCCTTTTTTAACGAATAGCATTTGCGCCGCCATGGCATAGGCATTCAGGTTAAAAATCACGTAATCCAGACTGCGCGTTCGTTTTTCCTCTAAAGGAAATCGCCCGGGCGGAATGAGCTGCTTTTCCAACAAGTAATCTTGCACGTGATGACTTACTTCTTCAAACAAGCTATCGTCTTTTACAAATCGGGCAATAGCCATGACCTGCGCACTCCACCAGGTACTGTGATTATTACCGTGCATTTTCTCTTTTTGGCCAAACTCGCTTTGCGTCAGCCAATCCAAAAATTGACGAAACCATTGAGTCACTGCCTGTTGCTCCTGCGCTGGCCAAAATCCACTGGCTGCCAACAAGCGCAAAGCGGGCAGCATTCTTGTAAAGCGATGTGTTTCAATGATGCCAAAGGGACGGCCGGTCGATTTGTTGCGCACGGCCTGAGCATATTGCAGATGCGGCGCCATTCGCGTTTGCGGATCTACAAACCAGGCCTTCAATTGCTGACGTGCTTTGCGCGCGAATGATGAGTCTTCAAAAAAGTAGGCTGCCAGACTAAGTGTGGTTACACTGTTGTACATTTCAATCAGCGACTTCTTGTGTTCCTGAAACCGACCGGGATAGCGCAAACCATCACGACGCACAAAGGGCCCATCGGGATTGGTAGAATCTGGCCACCAGTATGGCGATTCACTGTAATACGTACGCGGATCAAGTCCTGGTATGGGCGCAGGGCTGGCCGTAATGGTAACCGTTTGTTTTTTCAAATATAAATCGGCCAGCTTTTTTAAGGCCTGCAAAGTGTTTTTTATTTGCAGGTTATCTCTGGCAACTTCCCATGCAAGCTCAGCCTGTTTAAACAGAATGAAGTCCGGCTCCTGGGCAACAGAAATCTGTGCTAGGCAAATAAAAGCAAGTACAAACAAGAATTTTTTTGTCATCTTAAACACTCGATTGAGTTTTTTATTGTAAACCACATTATCTCTTGGCTGTTTACTAAGCGCTTAAGTCTCAATCAATCAGATTTACATTGACCGCGTCCATGTCGTCAAAGGCCTGGTTTTCACCTCCCATGCCCCAGATAAAAGCATAGCTGCTGCTACCCACGCCAGAATGAATGGACCAGGAAGGCGAAATAACCGCCTGCTTATTGCGGATGACTATGTGTCGGGTTTCCGAAGGTTGACCGCAAAAATGGAAGACCAGCTCATCATCAGGTAAATTGAAATAAAAATAGATTTCAGTTCTTCGCTGATGCGTATGCGGCGGAAAAGTGTTCCAGACATTCCCCTCTTTTAAATGCGTCACGCCCATGACCAGCTGTGCGCTTTTCACACCGTCCACATGGATGTATTTTTCAATCACACGTTGATTGGCCTGTTGTGAAGTGCCTAATTCAGTTTTACTGACTTCACTGCGTTTAATGTGTTGTGTAGGATAAGCCGCATGCGCCGGATAGCTGAGCAGGTAATATTCCGCCGGTTCTCCTGAATTATCACTGTAAAATTCAATTTGTTTGCTGCCACGACCAACGTAAAGTCCGTCCAGATTAGCCATTTCATAAGTTTGCCCATCAACTATTACTTTTCCAGATGCACCGATGTTTAGGATGCCCAGTTCACGGCGTTCGCAAAAATAGTCCGCGGCCATAGTTTGTTTATTGCTTTCCAATTTTAATGAATCTTTTAAGGGAACGGCTGAACCTACAATGGCTCGGTCCAGTTCGACATAAAGCAATTGAATTAAACCGGCATCGAAAATTTCTTCAACCAGAAAATAATCCCGCAGTTCTTCGGTGGACAACATCTTCATAGATTCAGGGTCTGGTAAATAGCGTGTGTTCATAATTTCTACCCCCTCTCAATATTTTTATTAATCACTTTTTTATTGGTTGCCATGGTAAAATTTCCAGATAATTTCCTTTAAAATCCTGGTTACGCACTTCAATTACTACTTTCTGGTCCGGGTAACGATCAAACAAAATCTGTGCCCGGCCATTGGCCATTTCAATAATCGAACTGCCATCCGGAGTCCCCAGGTATTCCAACAATCTAGCACCTTGCAAGGCGCTAAAGTACACCCGTTTATTGTAATTTAGGCTGCGGCGTCCGTTTTCATCAACAGCCAAAACGGTCAATAAATAACGGTAAGCTCCTACTTTTTCCGCCTTTAGTACTAATTTTTTTGCGGTTTTGGGTTTTTGAAAATAGTAGGTAACCAGAACCGTATCATATGCTACCGGATTACCATCGTGGTAACCTATGGCAATCAATTGGTTTTGTCCTTCAATGAATTCAACCTGCCAGTGTAGATTGGCAGCCGGAAATTTTGAAATATCACGTTGTTTTAAGCCTAGACTTTTACCATTGTGTTTCAATTCAACTTTAGGGCAATTACTGTAAACGCACACTTCTCTGGCTTTACCTCTGGGGCCGTAGCGTTCATCCCAGGTATGCGACTCGATGTAGCAGAATGGGTCACGTTGATTCCAGTAACTTTTGAAAACATAATAGGCATCTTTAGGCCTGCTCTGCCTATCGAGCAAACCTTTTTGATTAACGTAAGGAATGGGATTTTCCGGGCGCAAGGGCGTTCCAAAATCTTTAAAAGCCCATTGAGCGGCACCGGAAAACCAGTCTAACTGTTCCATCACATGCAAATGCCAGTCGAACAAATCCACAATGTAATTTTCATTCCAGTCACTGGTACGGGCAATGTTTTTAACGGCGGTCTGGATTTCATCTTCTTCCCAGCCGCTTTTTTCCACCAGACCTTCACCACTAATTACCTGTTCTGTGTGACGGCCCATATGACTGGCCCCACCAAATTCGGCATGAAAAAAGCGCGGATATTTTTTTCGTGATTTTTCAAGCGCTTTTTTGTAATTCTTGTAAACACCCGAATACCAGCCCGCCCAGATGGAGGGCGAAAACAGATCAACGATGTCAACCGCGCCTTCGTATTTACGTACGGCCGTCAGGCGTCCAGGATCCAGCTGGTGCGCCAGTTGATTTAGTTTTTTAAGCATGGTCTTCAAACTGTCTTCATTGTCCCCACCGGGCACATCAGGCAGCCAGTTCAATTCATTGCCCAGTGACCAGATGATAATGGACGGATGGTTAAAATTCTGCAAAATTTGTTCTTCCATCAGACGCATGGTATTATTCTGCCAGGTGGCGCCGCCCATTCCACCACGACACCAGGGCAGTTCATCCCAGACCAATAGGCCCAGAGAATCGCAAGCCTGGTAAACCGCCGGATCCTGCGGGTAGTGGACCAATCGCACAAAATTGGCGCCTGTTTGTTTAATGGCTTCCATATCCCTACGGTGGATGACATTAGGCATGGCTGCCCCATAGCCTGCATGCTCCTCATGGCGGTGTGTGCCCCGCAGAAGGAGGCGCCGCCCGTTTAAATAGAAAGGCCCGTGTTCATTAAACTCAAACCAACGGTAACCAATTTTTTGTTGAAATTGATCCTTTACATTGCTGCCTTCAAGTTTTGCTTGCAAGGTGTAAAGATGGGGGTGTTCCGGCGACCAGAGCTGTGGTTCCTTTAAAGGGGGCAGTGCCTTTTCAATTTCATTTAACCCTTTTTTCAATTGCAGTGAGGCTTTACTTTGCAACACCTGGCGTCCATCCGGCGTTAACAGCGTTAATTGTAGTTGGGCCTGTTGTGTCCGCTCACTACATATTAGCAATTTTACCGTGGTTTTAGCGACTTTTTTACTAACCTGAGGCGTGGAAACAAGAAACCGTTTAATATGGCTGATTGGAACCAACTCCAGCCAGACATCGCGTGTTAAACCGCCGTAAATAAAAAAATCTGATTTTTGCGAAGGAATGATATCGGGATCGTAGGCATTGCTAACGTAAACCAGCAGTTCGTTCCAGGCATTGATTTTTAAGGTTGGTGTCAGATCAAAACGAAAGCCCAGATAGCCGCCCACATGTTCGCCCAGCAGTTGGCCGTTCAGCCAGGCTTTGCAAACCGTGTTTGCGCCTTCAAAATAAACAAATAGTTTTTTGCCAGATGCGTTTTGATTAATAAAAAACCGCTTTTTGTACCAACTGCCAGACCGCCGGTAACCGGGCTGGCCATCCATCACATCAAACCGGTTCCAGGTGTGCGGTACATTCACACGTTGCCAGTCCCCTTCAAAATGGCTTAGCTGATTGATTTCCACATCTTTTTCTAAATACAACCAATTACGATTAATTTTGACTTTTTGACGAGCAGAATCAGTTTTAAAGCGATGCCTACGTTGCCAGTAACGGACGAATGCCTCACAAAAATAGTAATCCCCCGCCGGAAAAGATTCATCTACCGCCCATTTTTTATGGTAATGGTAAACCTGATGCAGTAAAAGGCCTTCTTCAATAGCCCGCTCGCTGTTCCAATAGGCATAGTTATTAATTAACGATTCCACAATCTGGTCGGCCGTTTGCTGGTACTTTAGCATAGCCGATCCTGATTTTACCTGCTCAGCCAGGCGGTATAATCCGGAAGCCAGAATGGCCGCGGCTGAAGCATCTTTGTACTCATGTGCCTGCTCGGCCGTTAAATCCCAGTATGGTACCAGATCGTCTGGCAAATGGGCCACCATGAAGTCTGCTGCCCGACGAGACGCACGTAAAAAGCGCTCATCTTGTGTGTATTTGTATGCTGTGGCAAAACCATACACGGCCCAGGCCTGGCCACGCGCCCAGGTGGAGGAATCAGTTGCGCCCTGATGTGTCTGCTTTTTCAGAACGGTACCGCTATGCGGGTCAAGGATAACCACATGAAAAGTAGAACCATCCGGTCGAATGTGTTGTTTCATACTGGTAATGGCATGGGCATAGGCTACTTCTTTAAATCGGTAATCGCCACTTACCTGCGCCGCCCAGAAAAGCAGTTCCAGATTCATCATGGTGTCGATGATGGACCAGCCCGCTTTCTTTTTAGTGCCTAACTTGCCCCAAGCTCTTAAAAAGTGCCCGGCAGCATTGTAACGTTTCATTAACATTTCAGCAGCTTGCAGCGCTGCCTTTTTGTACAATTCCTGGCCGGTAACTTTAAACGCCTGTACCACTGTAGGGAAAAAGATAAAGCCCATGTCATGTGTGTCGTCCTTGCCGGCAAAAGGCAACAATGCACGGGCAAATGACAACGCCCTCTCTTTAAAAACCGATTTGCCGGTTAGACGGTACATTTGCCACAATTCGCCACCCAAAAAACCGGCAAGCCAGTTGACTTTTTGCTGATATTTCCAGCGACCGTCAACAGTGTACAGCTGCCACTGCCCATCGTGCTGCTTGTCCATCTGCAAAATACGTTCCGCAATTTTTTCTACTACATTTGGTGAGACAGTCTGCAACTGTCCGTTCTGCACAAACAAAGCTACCAGGATCAGGAGTTTTAAAAACAGACGCATGGTTAATCCTTTTTGTATTTTACCTGAATGGGGTGATTTAATCTCTGTGATTGTTCTTCAGCAAATGTTTTACAAACAGCGGCAAATGACTGTCCACTGAAATTGCCCTGCCACAGAGCACCCGACCAAAACATTACTTTCCGCGCCTGAGGCGCGGCATAGGCAACCCGGTTACCGTTCTTTTCGGCCATGAACTGAACCGGATGGGGCTTTTTAAAATAAAAGAAAATGGTTAAGGAATCGCCGCCTAACGAGGGAATGCCCGTCACATTTTGCCAGTAACCATTGTCGGTCCAGGACTGCAGCTTGCTGTTTTTGGGCTGCATCACGCCAAAAGCAATACCAGACGGGCTTTTACTTTCCACCGCCAGCTCATGACGCAATAGATAGCTACCGGCCTGAATGTAATGTCTTGCCTGTACATTTATTTTCTGCCCGTCAACCTCCCAGCCTTTGTACAGAATTTCAACCGCCGCACGCAAAGGACCATCTTCCAGGATACGGCAAACCAGGCTGTCCACAGCTTTTGGCGCCAGCAAATCCGGTGGTTGATAAGAAAGGTCTTTAGCCTTCACTTTTTCAAAAAAATCTTTGCCTGGCAGGTAAAGGGCAAATGAGCCCGCACCAAAGGTTTCGCCCACTTTCAAAATATCCATGCCCCACCAGTTCATTTCATGGTATGTTTTAGAAGTATCGTGGCCTACAATCGTCAAAATGATTTTTTTGGTCCGTTTTCCGAACACATCCAGCGCATTGCGTTCGTCGAGATACAGGCGGAAAGCGATCCTGTCTGATTCCCATCCCGGGCCTTCGTAACGAATTAACTCATCGTGTGCAAAATGTTCTTTGCCAACCGCTAAATGTTTTACCGAAACGAATTGCCCGCCAACCCATTTTTCTCCATTAAATGTTCCGCCTTTTCGCACCGAAATTTCTGCATGCGCCCTTTTAGGGATTGATTTTGAACCTGCATCTGAGAGAGTTAACGTTACTATTTTTTGTTCAGATGGTTTAAAATCAAGTAAAATGGCTACTTTTTGAGAATCGAGGATCTGGTAAGGGACAATTTGTTGCCCGTCAAAAAAGTTTATTTGGGTAGAAGGCGTCAGCTCCATATCGGGCATCAGCTGTTTCCAGTCCAGAATGACCAGTTCATCATTACGTTCTAAGTTTATCGGATTGCGTACGACTATCTCGGCTGACTTCTTTTGACAGGCAGAAATCATCAACATCATTGCCAATAGCACCAAAATTGTTGAGCGCATTGCTTCTTTCTCCTCAAGTTACGATTTTAAATATTCCAGCCAGAGCAGCGGCTGACGAATGAAAAAATTGCGTAAAACTTCGAATTCTACCGGATCGGCGGGCAAGGTTTTCCAGACTTCGAGATATTCTTTCTTTTTAAGTTTGAAACCGCCAAACAATAAAGAAACATGACGCACGGGCCATTGATCAAAATACATCACATCTTTGGCAAACGGCCAGCGTTTTTTGTCTTTAATGTAGGGGAAGAGGAATTCCAGCCCCTTGGCTATACTGCGACCATCGGGCAAGCTAAATTGCCAGAGGTCATCATTTTTTGAAGCCAACAGACAGACCATGGTCATGGCATCCAGATTGAACAGTGAATAACCGTAAGGTTTGGTGCGCTTCAACTCTTTCGGGAAGCTGCCATCCGGGGCCATTTGGTCTGGCAACAGCGTATTTTTGTAAAAATCGCGCACAAAATACAAACGGCTGGAATCTCCTACCAGTCGGGCATAAGCCGCCACCTGCATGGCCCAGCAGGTAGAGTGATTGTTGCCATTATCGCGTTCTTTAATTCCATAGGGATGGGTTGTAATCCAATTTAAAAATTCGGCAAACCAGCTTTTGATGGCTTGCAAAGTGTCAGAGGCAATGGCTTTTTCACTTTCCAGCACGCGTACAGCCTGAGCGACTTCAACTAAATGAATAGCATCAATAATGCCAATGCCTCGTCCGGTCACCCGCCCTTTAATGGCCTGAGCATACAGCATGTGTGGATTCATTTTTGTTTCAGGATCTACAAACCAGGCCACCAGATGATCCGTGGCTGATTGCGCGAAACGTTTTTCTTCTGTTAGGACATAAGCGGCGGTAAGGGCCGGCACATGGTAACTCAAACGTATTAATAACTGGCGGTGCTTAATGAAGTTGTTCGGATTGCTCAAGCCGTCACGCCGAATGTAGGGCCCGTCTGGATTATCAGGATCCGGCCACCAGTAATCACCTTCAGAATAAAAATCATGCAAACCACCTGCACTTCGTGGACAGCTAAAGGCAGTAATGGTAATCGGGATTTCACGTAAGGCAAAACGGCCCTGGCAGAGAACCCGCTGTTTTTCAATTTGTTTTAAATCGAACGAAGGCTGGCAGGAAACCAGCCAGCTTAGGCCAAGCAAAACAATCAAAGAGAAATGTTTTTTCATAAGTACTCCCAAACCTTTAAAAAAATCGAGGATTCTCAAACCTGCCAACTTAGGGATTCCCGCTTGCGCGGGAATAACATGCCTTCGCGGGAATGACATTCTTAATGATTTTTTCAAAAGTTTCACTCCCTTTATCGAACCGAAATTAATTTCAGATTTTGTTGGCTGCCACGGTCGGTTGAAACTGAAACCAGATAAAGTCCACTGCTTAAAGCCTGCTGTCTGCTATCGGCAGCCCGCCAGAGAAAAAAGTGGCTACCGGCAGTTAAGCGGCCCAGCTCAACTTGCTGCACTAACTGCCCCAGCACGGTGTAAAAACGAATAGTCACCGCACTGGTCCGCTGCAGTTTAAATTGAATGCGTACCTGTTGATTGAAAGGATTGGGAAAGGCACTGAGCAGTTGCAAATCATTAGGTAAATTTCGATTGTTTTTGAATTCCTTTAGACCGGTAGCTAGCATGCGATCTTCAAACTGGGCCAGGTACAAGGAACGCGGTTTCAATCCATCCTGATTGCTGCCCTCAATGTAGCCTTCCGGCTCGTCAAAAGAAGCAGGTGGCTTTTTACCGGTGATATTTTTACCTTTGCAGCCGATGGCGTAATTCTGCGCCGTTGGCGGTTTTTGTACAATCAAATCACCCTGTGCCACATCGCAATTCCAGGCCACAGAATGGGCTGCAGACCAACCATGGCTGGTACCGTAGTAACCACGGCAGTAAAGTCCCAGCAGGCGGGGATTGTATCCCGGGCGCGGCCCGTCAAGTTCTATTAAATTGTCGTACAAAAGGCCCTGTGACCAGCGGCGGTGCCCTTCGCTTGAAGCATAGGCGCCTGATGATTGACAATCCAGGAAAACGATGCCACTGGTCCAGGTCGTACCATTGGACATATAATGATGCCTGCCATTGGTCGCCAGACAATTCTTGAACAAAATCAATTGAGAAGCGGTGTAAGCTTCAAAGTTGTAGCGCCGGCCGCCAGTGATTTTGGAGACAGGATCCAGCGCCTTGCAGTTTTCGATGGTTACCCGTGTGGCGGTGTTCGTTCGGAAACCAGCCTCGCCAAAATGAATCGCAGTACAGTTTCGCACCCAGGCATCTTCGATTAAAAACAAGTCAATGGAGTTCCAGGCATGGGCTTCATCGTCACCACCTTTGGTCTCTATGTCTACCCGCAAATTCTCAATTCCAATATGGGTTTCCAGTTTGTGACGCATATAGGTGTAAACATAAGATTTTGACAGGCTACGCACCAGGGTATTGTAAACAGGGGCATCGATGGTAATCTGGTCGCCTTCAATTTTGGAAATGTAACGATTGTACACAATGGGCTGGCTGCCAATTTCCCATGGTTCATCCACGCCAGGCTCTGCTCCCGATTCATTGGAATGCGTACCGCCCCAATCAATCGCTTGCAGCCACTCCTCGGTGCAGGGATGATAAATGATGATATTATCGCCTACATTGTAGTAATTCGGCTTTTGCACACGGAACGACCGTGATCCAACCAGCACCGTGTCGTTCATAATGTAAGATTTTGTGCCAGGCACCATTTCGCGCCATTTGGAATCGTCGCCACCACCGGCCACGATCACAGAACGCTGATTTGGTGAATTCCCTTTAGCGTAAATAATGGTGTTACTGGCCGGGTCTTCCCCATCGCCGACACCACGCAGCACAATGCCGCTCTTGTTCAGGTAGATGGTTCCGTACACCTCGTAAAGTCCAGCCTTTAACTGAATAGCGCCGCGGAAACCAGTCGAATCTGGTTCCATTTGAGCCACAGAATCAATGGCCTGTTGAATGTGACTGGTATTGTCTCCGGCTACAGGTTCGATCTCCACCACCACAGGGACATCCGGAATAGGTTGCTGCCCATTTTTGTAACCGGCCCAACTAAAATCCGGGATAATATTACCTTCTCCATCCCGTTCATAATGCAATCGGCCATCCGGCCCATAATAGACCAATTTTGATTGCCATTCCGTTTGCGCCAATACAACAGAAATCGAAAATAGAAATATGAGCATTACAAAAAAGAATTTTTTTAACATCTGTTTTACCTCATCAGAAGAAGTTTTCGTACTTTCATTACATTCTGTAGTTTAGCTCGAAAAAAGTACACACCAGAGGCTAAATGGTCGGCCTGCCAGTTAAACGTGTTTGGTTGGCCCGCAATTACTTTTTTCTGGCCACGTTCAATTAAGCGACCGCTGGCGTCCACAATGACCCAGTCTAACATCCCGTTTTGATTTGCTTTAATTTTAATTGTGGTTTGCCCATTAAAAGGGTTTGGATAATTTTGAACCATTAAAT
>JAGHBR010000490.1 GCA_021160885.1 Caldisericaceae bacterium | reverse complement strand
GATTGTTATGGTCTTTAGAAAGTGTGGATAGTGCCAAGAAATTTTTAGGACAATGGTGCAGAAAAGCGATCGCATCTGGAATAAAAATATTACAAGAAATATCCAAAATGTTGCTCAGTCATAAAAGCCGCATTTTTAATTACTTTACATTTAAAATTTCCACAGGGCTATTAGAAGGCATAAATAATAAAATCAAAGTTTTAAAAAGGAAAATTTACGGATTTAGAGATTTTGAGTTCTTTAAATTAAAAATATTTGATTTACATAATTGTAAGTTTGATCTAAAAGGAGCTTGATGTACACAATTGCCGGAAGAACCCAAAAATAGATGAGGTGAATCCAATGCAAAAAGTTGCCAGCATCATATTTGCTCTTGTTTTAGTTTTGACCATGGTCTTGTTCTTTTTGGGGGCCGAAAAACCAACGCGGGTGGGCACTGCGGCCGCTGATTTCTTAACCATCGGCTTTGGGGCTTCCGAAACCGCCATGGGCGATGCATACGTGAGCGCGGTAAATGATATTTCGGCCATCTACTGAAATCCGGCAGGATTGGCCAAATTAGAAGATAATGAAGCTGTTTTTGTGCAACAACCATGGCTGGTGGGCATTACTACTGCCTTTGCTGCAGTGGGCTTTCGTATTCCTTCTCTTGGCACTATGGCTTTAGAGCTGATTTACGCTGACTATGGCGAAATGGAAGTGACCACCATGGATTTTCAGAACGGCAACGGCGAACATTTTGACGCCAAGGATCTGGCCTTCAGCATTTCTTATGGTCGCAATTTGACCAACTGGTTTGGCGTGGGCTTTTCTGGAAAATACATTGCCTCGCAAATCTGGCACACGAGCGCCAGCGCTATTGCCGCTGACCTGGGCATTCAGATCAATACCACCTTCTTTCCGCCAAGCGGCCAACGAAAGGACGGCCTGGTGTTGGGCATGAGCATTTCAAATTACGGCAAGTGCATGCGCTACGATGGTATTGATTTGTTGTCCCCCATTGATATCGATCCCAATTACGAAAGAAATTTTCGCGATGTGCCCGGTCAATTTCGCTTGCAAGAATGGGAATAACCACTTATCTTTCGTCTGGGCGTGGCCGTCCACCCGATTTTAACGGAAAATCACAAGCTGACGTTGGCCATTGATGCCCTGCATCTAAATAACAATGCAGAATCTGTTAACGTTGGCGCCCAATACGCTTTTAATTCGCCGGGTATTGGCAGAGTGTTCTTTAGAGCAGGTTACAAGGCGCTTTTTATACCGCAATCGCAATATAGCTGGGCTTTTGGCTTTGGACTGGAAAAGAACCTGATTGGCAATACCGGATTTCGTATTGAGTACGCTTTTCGTGAAATTGGTATTTTAGGAAATGTGCACAATTACGGTGTAAGTCTTTTGTTCTAAATAAGAGAGGTAAGTGGGATAATGAAATCAAAATTAATCGGTCTGTTTGTTCTTGTTTCACTCTTATTATTGGCCTGTACTAAACACCCGGAACAAAATAACCAACAAGTACTGGTTAAAATAGCCGACCGCCAAATCACCACCGATGAATTTTTACGTCGGGCCGAATACACCATTCGACCGCGCTATGCTCGTGGGAATTCTAATATCGACAAAAAAATTGTTTTTAACAGCCTTGTAGCGGAAAAGCTAATTGCTCTGGATGCCGGTTCTCAAAGCCCTCTTTTACAAAATGACCGATTCAAATCCTACATTCAGGGACGAAAAGAACAGGCCATGCGTCAGTGGATGTTTTACCAGGAGGGCACAAAGAAAGTAAAACTCGATCCTGAGGAAATTCAAAGGGTTTACAGAGTTGCAGGTCGCACTTACAAAGTGCATTACCTTTCGCTTAATAGTAAAAGTAAAGCCGATAGCCTTGTTCAATTATTAAGGAAAGAAAACATTTCTTTAGAACAACTGATTAAGTCAGGAAATCCTGAAGCCAGAGTTCCTGAAAAAGAAATTAAGTTCGATTCACCAGAAGTAGATTCCATCCATCGTACGCTTTTTTCCGATACCCTGTCCAAAGGGCAATTGTTGGGCCCCATAAAAATTGAACCTAACTTCTATATGGTGATGCAGATCGCGGGTTATACCGATCGCCTGGCCATGACGGATCGCGATATTAAACAGCGCATCAACGATGTAAAAGAAAAGCTGACGCAGCTGAAAGCCACTGATATTTACGCCAAATTTGTGGCCAAACTGATGAGCGGAAAACGGCTGGATTTTAATCGAAATACATTTAAGGAAATGATAAAATTTTTAAAACCTATTTACTTTATGGAAGAAAAACAGAAAAAAGAGCTCTTCCTGGGGCAGCTTTTTAAGCACAATCCGGAATTACCTGATTCTTTTAATTTTGAAGACCAGTATCAAAAATTAAAATCATTGCCCTTTTTTACTTACGAGGGCCAAACATGGACGGTTGAACAATTCATGAATGAATTGGAGAAACATCCCTTAGTCTTCAGGCGTCGGCGTTTTTCACCGGCTGAATTTCCAGAACAACTGCGTCTGGCCATTGCCGATCTGTTGCGTGACCGTGAAATTACCAAAGTGGCTTATCAGAAAGGCTATGACAGGGTACCATCGGTGGTGCAATACACCCAGATGTGGCAGGATGCTCTGCTGGCTCAGTTTCAGATTGAACAATACTTAAAGGAACACGGCGTTAGCAAAACAGATTCGCTTAATTCAGTTAAAATTATTCAACAATATCTTGAACCATACGTGGGACAGTTGAGAGAAAAATACAAAGATCAGATTGAAGTAAACGTAGCAGCGTTTGATTCTCTAAAGCTAACCAGAATTGATATGTTTGCCTGGCAAACCAATGTGCCTTTTCCGATCATTGTGCCTGCTTTTCCTCAGGTCACAATGTACCATCGACTGGATTACGGACAGCCCATGCCAGGAACTGAAATTAAACGGAAGGCGAAACCTTAAATTTGTGTGGTAAATTCTATCAATTTTCTTTAAGAAAACAACGGATCAAAAAACAACAGATGCAAAAAAACTGTACAATCTTAATTGATGTTTTAATATTAAATTCTGGTTTACGAATATTGAATATGAAGCCCTCAAAAGCCCTCCTCAAAATAGGAGAAAATGGCTCTGCTTTGTATCTGGTGGAGCCATTTTTGAATAGAAATACCCTTTTCTTTAACTCGTCCATCCTGTGGAGGTCATCATGTTGATTCGACTTTTAATATGCCTGTTCTTTAATCTCTCAGTAAGTTGGGCTCAGACCAAAACCTACCAGGTAACATCTCCCGACAAAAAAATTAAAGTTACTATTATTAATGAGCAACACCTGCAATTTCAGGTTCATTACAAAAATAAAGAGATAATTACGCCTTCGCCGATTAACCTGAAAATTTACGGCGCTGGTTTTCTGGCTGAGAACGCGAAA
Organism: Caldisericaceae bacterium; assembly: GCA_021160885.1. GTDB lineage: Bacteria > Calditrichota > Calditrichia > Calditrichales > Calditrichaceae > Caldithrix. The sequence continues at coordinate 5,213 of JAGHBR010000490.1, read as the reverse complement.
ATTCTTAATATTGAACACAAAACGGTAAATCAGGAAATTAGTCCCGTTGTGCCTGTAAAAAATACGGTCATTGGCGATCATTACAATCAATTGATTTTAAACTTGAAGAAAAAGGCAGGCCTTGAATTTCGTGTTTACAATCAGGGCTTTGCTTATCGCTGGCTAACGCATATTGATGGAGAGGTGCAGGTCGATTCGGAACTTGTGCAAATTAACTTTCCCCAAAACTATTTAAGCTATTTTCCGAAAGAAGATAGCTTTTTTTCTCACCATGAACGACTTTATCAGCGTTTGCCCATCAAACAAATCCCGGCCGGTAGTTTTGCTTCTTTGCCCTGTCTGTTCATTGGTCCAGATTCGATGAAAATACTGATAACAGAATCTGATCTGTACGATTACCCCGGTCTTTTCTTGAAAAAATCTGCCAAATCTGAATTGGGATTTACAGGCCTTTTACCGCATTACCCTTTGGAAGAGAAGAAAAAAAATGATCGTGATGTACCAGTCGTAAAAAGCGCCTCCTATCTGGCAAAAACTGAAGGGGGACGCACCTTTCCCTGGCGTGTGTTTGTTATTACGCCAGACGACGAAACCTTAATGGAAAGCGAACTTGTTTTTAAACTGGCCCGACCGTTGCAATTGGAAGATGTCTCCTGGATTCAGCCTGGTAAAGTGGCCTGGGACTGGTGGAATGCGCTCAATCTTTATGGGGTAAATTTCCGGGCAGGAATCAATACTACAACTTACAAATACTTTGTTGATTTTGCCGCCCGCTATGGAATAGAATACATTTTGCTCGATGAAGGCTGGTACAAATTGGGCGATTTGCTTTCTGTCGTCCCGCAAATCGACATGGAAGAAATTGTGAATTATGCTCATCAAAAGGGCGTGGGCGTTATTCTCTGGGTAGTGTGGAAAACGCTTGATGAACAGTTTGAGCCCGCCATGCAACAATTTGAAAAATGGGGTATTGACGGCATCAAAGTCGATTTTATGCAACGTGATGATCAATGGATGGTGCGCTATTATGAAAAAGTAGCGCGTGAGGCGGCCAAACATCATTTGTTGGTCGATTTTCATGGTTCGTACAAACCTGCCGGATTAAGGCGAGCCTTCCCTAATGTACTCACGCGGGAAGGCGTGCCTGGCCTGGAACATAACAAGTGGAGCAGTGAAGTAGCCACTCCGGAAATGGCTTTAACCTTACCTTTTATTCGTATGGTTGCGGGCCCAATGGATTACACACCTGGTGCCATGATCAATGCCACCAAGGAACAGCACCATCCAGTCTGGAACCGGCCCATGAGTCAGGGCACACGTTGCCAGCAACTGGCCATGTACGTGGTTTTTGAGAGTCCGTTGCAAATGTTAGCCGACAGCCCGTCCAACTACCTGCGTGAAGCCGAAGCCATGGATTTCCTCTCAAGGGTGCCAACGGTCTGGGATGAAACCCGAGTCTTAAAGGCTAAAATTGCGGATTACGTAGTGGTAGCGCGTAGAAAAGGCGAAATCTGGTATCTGGCGGCCATAACCGACTGGACGCCGCGTGAGCTTGAAATTTCATTGGATTTTTTACCTTCCGGTTCTTTTTGGGCTGATATCTTTGAAGATGGCCTGAATGCCGACCGCAATGCCATTGATTACCGGCGAAATAAAATGAAAGTAAATCACAAGCAAACGATTAAAATGCACCTGGCGCCCGGCGGCGGTTGGGTTGCCCGAATTTTTAAGGATGATCAGTAGATTGTTGCCATGGTAACGATTCACTTCAGAAAATACGATGCTGAATCTGTACTTTTAAAACTAAATTTGAGGTCAATCTAAAAAGTACTCCTTTAGTCATTTAGCGAAATGCAATCTCGATGAATTTTGTGTTTTGTAGAAATTTTAAGATTCATCCAACCAATGATCGGGATGAGAAATGTCAGAACAGTTTTTTTAGAGTGATTTCAAAATATTAATACTGAAAAATCGTTTAAAAAATGAAAAGGAGTGAGTCCATGCGTTTATTCCTGATCTCCTTACTTAGTTTTAGTTTGTTTAATTTGTTGCTTGGACAAACAGCGGATTGGGAGAATCCCAAAATGTTCAATCAGAACAAAGAAGCTCCGCATGCCGCTTACATTCCTTTTCCGGAAATTAGTCAGGCGTTGACCTTAAAGCCGGAACAATCTCCCTGGTACAAATCCTTAAACGGCATCTGGAAATTTAAGTGGGTGGAAAAACCGGCCGACGCACCTGCCGAATTTTTTAAAGAGGATTACGATGTTTCGGACTGGGATGATTTTAAAGTGCCGGCCAATTGGGAATTTAATGGTTACGGAATTCCCATTTATGTAAATATTCAATACGAATGGACCAAAGAACCAAATCCACCGCATGTGCCCCATGACTACAATCCCGTGGGCTGTTACAAGAGAACTTTTGAACTACCGGCTGACTGGCAGGATAAAGAAATTTTCATCCATTTTGGCGCTGTTAAATCCGCCTTTTACGTCTGGATCAATGGAAAATACGTCGGTTACAGTCAGGGCTCAAAAACGCCGGCTGAATGGGACATTACTAAATTTGTCCGGCCGGGCAAAAACAGTGTGGCTTTAAAAGTCTTTCGCTGGTCAGATGGTTCTTATTTAGAATGCCAGGATTTCTGGCGCATAAGCGGTATTGAACGGGATGTTTATCTGTTTGCAACGCCTAAGGTTCGAATACGTGATTTTTTTGTTAAAACGGATTTTGATGAAAACTACCAAAATGCCAATTTAACTGTAGAGCTCGATTTGGTCCAACACCTGCCCAAATACACGAAAAAGGCTTACCAGGTTTCCATGCAATTATTGGATGAAAAAAACAATGTGGTAATTGAACAAACTAAACAAATCGAATTTAATCAATCTGAAACTTCGGAAAACCTTTCAGCATTTGTCAAAAATCCGCGTAAATGGACGGCAGAAACGCCAAATCTTTACGATTTGTTACTGATTTTAAAAGATAATCATGGTAATGTTCTTGAAGTTATTCGTAGAAAAATTGGTTTTCGCGAAGTGGAAATCAAGGCCGGTCAATTGCTGGTAAACGGTAAAGTGATTTATTTTAAAGGCGTTAACCGTCATGAACATGATGAATTTACCGGCCATGTGGTGAGCGAATCTTTAATGGTCAAAGACATTGCCCTGATGAAACAATTTAATATTAACGCAGTGCGTACCAGCCACTATCCCAATGATCCGCGCTGGTATGAATTGTGTGATCAATACGGCATTTATGTGATTGATGAGGCCAATATTGAATCGCATGGTATGGGCTACGGTGAGCGCAGCCTGGCGAAAAATCCCGAATGGATGGAGGCGCACCTGGACCGCATTCAGCGCATGGTGGAACGGGACAAGAATTATCCTTGTGTCATCATGTGGTCCATGGGCAATGAAGCAGGCGATGGTATTAATTTTGAAAAAGCATCGGAATGGATTCATCAACGCGATCCGGGTCGGCCAGTTCACTACGAACGAGCCCAGCAAAAAAAACACGTGGATGTAGTAAGTTATATGTACGCCTGGTCTCGGATGGAAGGCTACGGCTATCGCTGGAAGAAAAGACCGTTTATTCTTTGTGAATATTCACACGCCATGGGCAACAGCAATGGCAATTTAATGGAATACTGGGAAGTGATCGAACGCTATCCGAATTTGCAGGGCGGTTTTATCTGGGATTGGGTCGATCAGGGCATTGCACAATTTACTGAGGATGGCAAAAAATGGTGGGCCTATGGTGGGGATTTTGGTCCTGAAGGAACCCCCAGCGACTACAACTTTTGCATCAATGGCCTGGTTTTACCGGACCGTACGCCACATCCGGCCATGTGGGAGCTTAAAAAAGTCTATCAAAACGTGGCTTTTAAAGCAGTCTCTTTTTCGCCCAATCAAGTAGAGATTAAAAACAAATTTTCTTTTCTTAACCTCAATAAATTTCGTTTCGAGTATTTTGTGCAGCGAAGTGGCAAGAAAATTTTTCATCATACTTTGCCAGAGATTAATCTGGAACCAGGGCAGTCCAAAGTGTTGGCTCTGCAACTGCCGCAAATCATACCTCAACCAGGTGAAACCTACACGCTTAATTTTTTAGTCAAAACCAAAAACGAAGAACCTTTGCTGCCAGCCGGTCATGTCATTGCCAGCGACCAATTTGTTTTGCCCTGGAAAGGTGAAGCAAAACGATTTTCTATTTCAAGTCTGCCAAAATTGCAATTAAAACAAACGAAAAAAGAGATTAAAATTTTTAATAAAGAATTTACAGTTATTTTTAATAAAAGCGAAGGCACCATCAGTAGTTTTAAATTTAATGAAAAAGAACTCATTCGTCAGGGATTAAGCCCCAATTTTTGGCGCGCTTTAACCGATAATGATTTTGGTAATAAGATGAATGAAGAATGTGCCTTATGGCGTAGGGCAACCTACAATCAACTGGTGAAATCAGTTAAAATTGAAGAAAAGAAAGCGAACCATGTGATCTTGCGCGTGGATTACCAATTTATGGATGTTCAATCGCAGGAAACGATTTATTACACAATCTTTGGCAATGGTTTAATTCGGATTGAAATGCAGTTTAAACCGGGCTCAGGCGACCTGCCGGAAATACCACGAATGGGCCTGCGTTTTAGAATGCCCTATGAATTTAACAGGGCAGAGTGGTTTGGGCGTGGACCTTTTGAAAATTATTGGGATCGAAAATCTGCCGCATATCTGGGGCGCTATTCCATGTCCGTTGAAGAATTGTTCTTCCCATATATCAGCCCGCAGGAAACCGGTTACCGCACTGATGTCAAATGGTTAACCTTACGTAATGAAAAAGGCACTGGTCTGTTAATCTTTGGTGAACCACAATTTAATTTTTCTGCCTTACATTATTCGATGGAAGAATTGGAGCGCCAATTTAGAGGTGAGAAGCATTTACACGAAATAAAGCAGGGCGATTTTGTTGAAGTAATGATTGATTATCAGCAGAGGGGAGTTGGCGGCGATGACAGCTGGTGGGCCAAACCGCATGCGCAATATATTTTACCGCCCAAAAAATATCATTTTAAATTTTACTTATCCCCAATAAAAGCAAATGAACAAGCAGAAAATTTAGTTCAGTATCCTGAGTTTTAAAATGTGTGGCCATCTTTTTTGAATTGCAATTGGGTGATTTTTTTAATTAAGTTAGCAAGAATGGTGAAG
>JAGHBR010000146.1 GCA_021160885.1 Caldisericaceae bacterium | reverse complement strand
GTATTGATCCAGAGCTGATGAAAGCTGCTGATATTTTACCTTATGAACGGGTGGATGTTGTCAATCTCCATACCGGTGACCGCTTGACAACCTATGCCATTAAAGGCAAGCCTGGCAGCGGGGAGATTGGTTTAAATGGTGGCACTGCACGGTTGGGCCAGGTTGGAGACCTGCTCATTATCATTACTTATGCTCATATTCCAGAAAATGAAATTGATACGCATAAGGTGAAAGTTGTCCTTGTTGATGACCAGAACAGAATTAAATCCATTCATGAAGACGCCATTAAATAAAACAGTCTGATGAACACTGAAATAAAACGCATCCATTATCCCCAATTCCTGCGTAAACTCTACAGGCAATTTCTGATTTATTTTAATCGCCTAAAACTCACGGAACACAGCTTTGTATTAATTGTGGCTGTCATCATTGGTTTGTTGGGCGGTTATGGGGCTGTGTTAATCCAATTATCCATCCGTTGGTTTCAGCATCTGTTCTGGGGAGGAAAATTCAATCTTGAAACCATTGAAGCCATTGCCTGGTACTGGCGGGTGATTATTCCGGCCTTCGGTGGACTGGTGGTTGGATTGGTTATTCAATACTATGCTCGCGAAGCCAAAGGCCATGGTGTGCCTGAAGTAATGGAAGCCATTGCGCTGAAAAATGGTATCATTCGTCCTCGAGTTGTCATCGCGAAGTTATTTTCATCGGCCTTGTACATTGCCTCTGGTGGTTCGGTTGGTCGGGAAGGTCCGGTCATTCAAATCGGTTCAGCGGTTGGTTCTACGGTAGGCCAGTTTTTTAAAGTCAATCCCAAAAGAATGCGTGTTTTTGTGGCCTGTGGTGCGGCTTCGGGTATTGCGGCTGCCTTTAATGCGCCAGTGGCTGGCGCACTGTTCGCTGTAGAAATTATATTGGGCGATTTTGCTGTGCCACAATTCAGCCCAATTGTTATTTCATCGGTGGCGGCTACTATTGTTTCGCGCCACTATTTGGGCGACTATCCGGCATTTGTCGTTCCGGAATATCAGCTTGTTTCGCCGCTGGAAATCCTAAACTATGTGGTTTTGGGATTTTTAGCGGGATTTGTTGCGCTGCTTTTTATTAAAACGCTCTATTTTTCCGAAGATGTTTTCGACGATTTGAAATTGCCTGAATATGTAAAAGGAGTGGTTGGCGGTGTAATTATTGGCAGCATTGGACTGATCTTCCCTTACATTTATGGCGTTGGATACGATGCCATGGATTTGGCTTTGTATGGAAAGCTGCTCTGGCAAATTGCAGGTGTTTTGGTTTTTGTAAAAATTTTGGCAACCTCAATTAGTTTAGGCTCCGGCGGATCGGGAGGTATTTTTGCGCCATCGCTTTTTTTGGGGGCCATGTTGGGTGTGTTTTTTGGTCATGTGGTAAATTTATTTTTCCCCACCTGGACTTCTTCTCCAGGCGCTTATGCCCTGGTTGCCATGGGGGGCGTTGTTGGCGCGGCTACTCATGGGCCAATAACGGCTATTTTAATTATTTTTGAAATGACCAACGACTACAAAATCATTCTGCCATTGATGATTACCACCATTATTGCCACTTTACTGGCCATGCGATTACAAAAGGAATCCATTTACACTTTAAAATTAGTACGCCGTGGCATTAATATTTTTGGTGGACGCGAAATTAACGTACTTAAATCTCTTAGGGTTGAAAATGTCTTAAATCCGACCATCGACATGGTCTCTGTTCAAACACCTTTTGAAAAAATCATTCCGGTTATTGTAAATTCAACTCATAACCAAATCTACGTGGTTAATGAAAAACAAAAATTGGTAGGTTTCATTTCTATGCAGGAAATCCGCCAAACCATGATGGAATTAGACACGTTAAAACATCTGTTAATTGCTGAAGACATTGCCAATCCCGATATTCCGGTAGTTCCTATAAATGAAACTCTGGATAAGGTGATGAAACTTTTTAGTAAAACCGGCTTAGAAGAATTACCAGTAGTCTCAGATGTCGAAAACGGCGAGATAGTGGGCACCATAAGTCAGCGCGAAGTAATTGATGCCTACAATCATCAGATCTTTCTAAGGGATATGGCCGGAGAGAGCGAGCGCAGTATCAGGGCTATTTCCCAGCAAAGGCGTGTTCATGTGGTTGGCCAACATTATTTTGAAGAATTTGAGGTTCCTACCGAATTGGTTGGTAAAACGTTCAGAGAAGCTGCTATTCGTAATCGATATAATGTTGAAGTTTTAATGGTTAAAAGGCGAGAATTAAGAAACGGCCATGAACATACTTATTATTTTCAACCTAATGCCGATACTCGTTTGCAGTTGAAAGATGTACTTCTTATTTTTGGCAAACAGGATGCCATTGATCGTTTTGAAAAGGCATGATGAATCAGAGAAGGAGTAGAAAATGATCCAATTTACTGAAGAACATGAAATGGTTCGCAAAATGATTAGGGATTTTGCCCGAAAGGAAGTAGCTCCCAGAGCTATTGAAATAGATGAAAGCGAAACGTTTCCTCATGAAACATTTAAAAAAATGGCCGAGCTTAATTTAATGGGGCTGCCCTTTGAGGAAAAATATGGCGGAGCGGGGATGGATTACATTTCTTATGTTATTGTATTAGAAGAATTAGCCCGCGTTTGCGCTTCCACAGCTTTATCATACTCAGCTCATGTTTCATTAGCGGCCAATCCCATTGCTACTTATGGAACCGAAGCACAAAAAGAAAAGTACTTAAAACCGCTGGCAACTGGTGAGAAGATTGGCTCTTTTTGTCTTAGCGAACCCAATGCCGGTAGCGATGCCGCCCACATTCTAACAAAAGCGGAAAAGAAAGGCGACTTTTTTGTTTTAAATGGCAGCAAAGCCTGGATTACCAATGCTGAGGTGGCCGATATTTTTGTAGTAGCAGCTGTCACGGATAAAGAAAAAGGCGCTCACGGCATTTCAAATTTTATTGTAGAAAGAGGCACGCCCGGATTTGAGATTGGAAAAAAAGAAAAAAAATGCGGAATGAGAGGCTCACCTACCAGTGTTTTGCATTTTAATGATTGTAAAATTCCTGCTGTAAATTTGTTGGGCGAATTAAATCGCGGTTATCCTCAATTTCTTGAAACTCTTGATGGGGGCAGAGTTGGGATTGCTGCTCAATCATTGGGTATTGCCAAAGAGGCCTTTAAACGTTCCATGCTTTACGCTCAGGAACGAAAGGCGTTTGGAAGGGTGATCGGCGATTTTCAGGCTATTCAGTTTAAATTAGCTGATATGGCAACTAAAATTTACGCAGCGGAAAACATGATTTACCAGGCTGCCTTTTTAAAACAAAATGGCAAGCCCTACAAGAAAGAAGCTGGAATGGCTAAATTATTTGCATCTGAAGCAGCAACCGAAATTGCCAATCAGGCAATACAAATCCATGGTGGTTATGGTTATATTCGCGAATACGAAGTAGAGCGCTTCTGGCGAGATGCAAAACTACTTGAGATTGGCGAAGGAACTTCTGAAATTCAACGACTGGTAATCTATCGACAGTGGAAAGAAGATATTTCAAAGATTTGAGTGTAAAATGGAAAATGACAGCGGTTTTTTCGAAAAAATAAAAGAGATAAAGGTTGGGCGGTACAGCCTTTACGATATTTTAATAAAAGTTTTACTGGCATTGTTATTGCTGATTTTTGTGCCTTTAATGTTCAATCCTCAGCGCCCGCTAAAATTCAGCGATATGAAGGTGGGAAGCATCTCCAATCGTAAAATTGTAGCTCCTTTCGATTTTTTTGTGCTGAAGACAGAACAGGAGTTAAAAGCGGAACAGGATTCGGTACTAAAAAGCGTCCCAAATTATTTTACTTATGACGATTCAATTACCCAACAGGACATTAAATTATTAAGAAATTTGCTGCCTTTTTTAAAGAAGGCTCTTCCTCAATATGAGACTATTGAAAATAAAGATGAGTATTTGAAGAATTTAAGCGATGAATTGAACTTGGTCTTTGATGTCAATGTTTCGCCTTCAAATTTGGCTGTTGCTTTTGATATTTTAAAAGATAAAGAAAATGTTACAACCATTGAATCCTCCTTAAAGCAAGCAGAAGAGCTGATTAAAACAGGTGTTTTAAACCGTGATTTGACCTCCCTGACCCGTCCCCGAATTGTTGTTGTTAAAAACGGGGTAGAAGAAAATTTAGATTACAGCCAACGCATCGATATACCCCGTTTTCAAAAAACCATGGAAAATGAATTTTTAAAACATTTCCCGGTTAATCAAACTTTGGTATTGGAATATTTATTTGTACGCAGTATTAAACCCAACCTGATTTACGATGAGGCTTTTAGCGAAAAAGCCAAAGAAGAGGCTCTGGCCAATATTAGCCGAACCAAGGATATGGTTTATGAAAACGAGTTAATTGTAGATAAAAACATCAGAATAGATGCTGATACCTATCAGAAATTGTACTCATTGGAAATGGCCATTGCCGAGAGGAGTGAGCGTGAAGGGCGCTGGGAGGGATTTTTCTTTTCTTTGGGCCGCTACATGTTAATGGCTGCTATTCTGGCTATTTTTGCTCTTTATCTTTATTCCTTTCGGCCTAAAATATTTAATGACAATAAAATGCTTTTGATGATAACTATTATTTTGCTGTTAAATTTTATTTTTGCTGCGCTCATTTCACAAACCTTAGATTGGAACAATTATTTAATTCCTACTACGATGGGCTCCATGTTGTTGGCCATTTTAATTGATACTGGTTTAGGCTTTGTAGGAACAGTTATTATTGCCCTGGTTTTGGGCGGTTTGCAAGGCGGGGGCTTTGATATTGTGCTATTTAGCGTTGTTGGTGGAATGGTTGCTATATATTCTGTTTTTCAGATTCGCAATCGGAATCAGATTTTTAAGGCCATTATTTTTATTTCGGGCGCTTATTTCTGGGCACTATTGTCCATTTCGCTGTTCCGTTACTTAGCCTTCGATGAAATGCTGAAAAGTTTTGCTTTTTATTTGTTCCCTAACGCCATATTTTCTGCTTTTTTTACATTTATGATTTTGGGTGTTTTTGAAAAATTGTTTGACATTACGACGGACATAACTTTGCTGGAGTTGAGCGATTTAAATCATCCCTTATTGAAAAAACTCTCTTTAGAAGCGCCGGGTACGTTTCACCACAGCATGGTTGTTGGTAATTTAGCTGAAGCTGCTGCCAAAGCCATCGGGGCAAATCCTTTGCTGGCCAGGGTAGGCAGTTATTACCATGATATCGGTAAAATGGAAAAACCGCAGTATTTTGTAGAAAATCAGATGAACGCAGAAAACCGGCATGATCAGCTGAATCCGAATATGAGCGCTTTGATTTTGGCTTCACACGTGAAAAATGGTATTGAGCTGGCCAAAAAGTATGGAATTCCTAAAAGAATTCGTGATTTTATTCCGGAACATCACGGTACCAATTTGATGAGTTATTTTTACAATAAAGCGAAAGAGATGTACGGCGAAGATGAAGTGAATGAAAGCGATTACCGCTATCCGGGCCCCAGGCCACAATCTAAAGAAACGGCGATTGTGATGCTGGCAGATTCTGTTGAAGCGGCTACACGCACGTTAAACAATCCCACTCCAAGTAAATTGCGAGCTTTTATTGAAGACTTAGTGGATAAACGTTTCAAAGAGGGAGAACTCGACGATTCTGATCTGACTTTTAAAGATTTAAAAAAGATTATTGATGCCTTTCTTCCCGTGCTTTATGGTGTATTCCAGCATCGCGTAGAATATCCCGATCAAAAAGAAAAAAAAGCGGTTCTTAAAACAGTTAAAAGCAAGCAAGAAAAAACAACGGTTAAAAATGGAAATTCAAATTCATAATTTCCCTGAACAATTGACAGGCCAGGCATTAGATTGGGTAACTTTAGCCCGCAAAGTGGCTGAAGATTTGAAAATGGAGATTGAATCGTTAAATATCATTTTTGTGGATGATGCTACGTTACAAAAAATGCATCTTGAATATTTGAATGATCCGGAAAAAACCGATGTCATTACTTTTGACTTAAGTGATGGGGACAAGATTGAAGCAGAGATTTACATCAGTACTGAACGAGCGGAAGAACAGGCTAAGGAATTTAGTGCGACCTTTTCAGAGGAAATATTAAGGCTGATCATTCACGGTTTATTACATCTGAAAGGTTATGATGACCTGGAACCCGAAAAAAGAAAAATCATGAAACAAGAAGAAGATAAGCTGGTTTCCAAATACAAGGGAGTAGTTGAAATACTGAATTAATTTTACCAGAAACAGAACTTTTTTAAATTTTAAAGAATTTTATTATATTGGGCGCAATAAGAGTCATGTGAAATTAATGCGGAGGTTAATTTAAAATTTGGATCCTGCATCATTATTGTATTTACTGATCTTTGTCATACTTCTAATATTATCTGCCTTTTTTTCGGCATCAGAAACGGCTTATTTTTCATTAGCTAAGTCTTCGATTGAAAAGTTTTCTCGTAGTAAAAATGCCTTAACACGTCAGGTAGCAACGCTACTCAAAGAACCTCGTCGTTTACTTATTTCTATTATTATTGGTAATACACTGGTTAATGTAGCCATTGCTTCGATTGCTACATTAATTACCAGTAACATTATTGTTCAATATGAAATTCAGAATGCGACTTTGGCTTTATTGCTGAATGTGGTTGTGGTTACTTTTGTTATTTTATTTTTCAGTGAAATTTTGCCTAAAATAACCGCAATTAAAAATGCTAAAAAGTTAAGCACTCATTTTGCCCTGCCTTTAACTTTTTTCCATTATTTATTTTATCCTGTTTCTTATGTGCTCGATCTTTTTACGCAGCAACTGTCGTCGGCTCTGGGCGCGGATAAGAATAAGTTTGACTTGACGGAGAAGGAATTACGCACTCTGGTTGATGTTGGTGAAGAACAGGGAGCCTTGCGTAAAGAAGAGAAAGAAATGATTCATGGTATTTTTGAAATGAGCGGTACGGTGGCCCGTGAAATTATGGTGCCGCGCACGGATATGATCTGCCTGGGAAAGCATGCCACACTAAATGAAGTTCTTAAAACAATCAAAGAACACATGCATAGCCGAATTCCTGTTTATGATGAAACCATCGATAATATTGTTGGGATTCTTTATGTAAAAGATTTGTTGGCATTTATCAAAAAACGCAATACCAGTGATTTTAATCTTGAAAAGATCGTTCGGCCGACTTACTACGTGCCTGAAACTAAGAAAATCAATGAGCTGTTGAGAGAATTTCAGGCAGAAAAAATACACATGGCCATTGTGGTTGATGAGTACGGTGGAACTTCTGGTCTGGTTACTCTGGAAGACGTTATCGAAGAGATTGTTGGCGAAATACAGGATGAATATGACAAGGAAACGCCGCAAATCCAAAAGATTAATGAAAGCACTTTTCTGGTTGACGGCGGTACGCTGATCGATGAAATTAATGAAGAATTAGGACTTAATTTACCAACCGAGGAAGGTGTGGACACTTTAGCTGGTTTTCTGCTTGGACAATTCGGTTCTGTTCCCAAAAATAAAGATAAGATCGATTTTAATGGTTATCAGTTTATTATTGAAAAAGCTACCAAAAAACGCATCCAGCAAGTGCGCATTATTTTGAAAAAGCAAAGCAAGCCGATAAATCAAAAGTAACAGGTTTCATCGATGCCATCTTCTAAACAACTGCTTTCTAAACTTCCTTCAACGTACAAATTGTTGACACGCCTGGAAAAGGAATTCCCTCATTTTAAAAGCGAAATTTTAAAAATTTTAATTAATGAAAAATTGGATGAAGTTCGAGAAAATCCAGAGTCGTTCAAATTAGAAGGGCTTAGTCGAGAAGCCATCGAATTTAAGTTGTTTGATTTTTTAACCCATCAAATAGCGGCCCTGGAAAAGGGCTCTTTGCACAAGGTGATTAATGCCACCGGTGTCGTATTGCACACCAATCTTGGACGAGCTCCGCTTAATTCATATTGGATTGAGCAGCTAAAAGATGTGAGTGGCTATTGCAATCTGGAACTTGATTTAAAACCCGGAAAGCGAGGGCAAAGAAATGATCATTTGGGTTATTTGTTACACTTGTTAACCGGGGCAGAAGATGGCTTTGCGGTGAACAATAATGCAGCAGCGGTGATGTTAATGCTTAACACCCTGGGTTACCAAAAAGAGGTAATCCTTTCACGTGGTGAAATGATTGAGATCGGCGGTTCCTTTCGTATGCCGGAGGTTATGAAAGCCAGCGGATGTCTTTTGCGCGAAATCGGATCTACAAACAAAACCCATTTGGGTGATTATGCTGAGGCCATTAACGAAAATACGGGAGCGATTCTGATTTGCCATCCCAGCAATTATGAAATTCAGGGATTTACTCACAAGCCGGCACTGGAGGAAATCGTTTCACTGGCTCATGACCATAATTTGCCGGTAATTTATGATTTGGGAAGCGGTTCTATGCCTGAAACTTCTTATTTAGCCGGCGCCTATGAACCAGAGGTGCAGAAAATTGTGGAGGTTGGCGTTGATTTAATCTCTTTTTCCGGGGACAAGCTGTTGGGCGGTCCCCAGTCCGGCATTATTGTGGGAAAGAAGGAATATGTCCAACGCTGCGCAAAGAACCACTTGTTAAGAGCCTTAAGATTAGACAAACTAATGATCCGCTTATTGCAAATTGTTTTAAGTCAGTACTTTTACAATGATACGCAAGCCCGCATTCCGGCTCATGCAGCTTTGCTAGAAGATCAGCAAAGCTTAAAAAAACGATGTGAACAGTTTTTGAATTCTCTAAGCTCCGATTTACGCCCACAATTCGAACTCGAGAAAATGCCCGGCAAAGTCGGCAGCGGTGCCTATCCTTTGTTGCCGTTGCCAGGCATGGTTTTAAAATTTGTCAATTCTAAAATTAAGGCCGAAACATTAGCCCGATCTCTGAGGTTGCAGAACCCACCGGTAATTACGTATGTTGAAGATGATCAGGTTATTGTTGATTTACGAACGGTGTTACCAGAAGAAGAAGGCTTGCTTAAGCAGAGCCTTGAACAAGCTTTGAAAGCATTGATTTAAATATTTGTTCTTAGAAATCAGATTTTCTTTTGCAAAACAAAAAAGGCTGTCGTATGACAGCCTTATTAAAGTGGAGCTGAGGGGATTCGACCCCCTGACCTTCCCGAGCATCGGGACGCTCTCCCACAAAAAGTTGAAGACCTTTGTTTAAAAAGTCATTTTTCATACAGATAAAAATAAAAAAGGCTGTCGGATGACAGCCTTAAAGAAGTGGAGCTGAGGGGATTCGAACCCCTGACCTTCCTGATCATCGGGACGCTCTCCCAACTGAGCTACAGCCCTTTGTTTTTAGAATGTCAAATATAAGCAAATATCTGAGTTGTGTCAATAACAAATTTTTACTTCATTTTTGATTTTAAAGGCGAAAGGTGTTACATTTAGTCATACTCTTTAAATTGTAATTTACGGAGGAATTATGAAACAACCTGCGCTATTGCTAAGCATTTTCCTTTTTCTTTTTGTGCATCAACTTTTCGCCCAATATTATGATGCTATTTCCATAGATCGTCCCGGCCAATCAAACACTTACACCACGGTGAAAAAAATGCGCTTACAGATCGAAAGCGGGTTTAGCTACATTTCCGATAAAAATTTTCCTGAGAATCCAGATCTTGAAAGAATTAAAATGCAGGTAGCTGCCACCACTTTCCGTTTTGGTTTAACCAAGAAATTTGAAGTGCGACTGGGAAGTCAATTTGCCTATCAACGTGACAAACGACTCCAGGTCAAGAACTCAATAAGTTCCATTGAAGGCGTGACGTTGGGCGCCAAGTTCAGGGCATTGGAAAGCAAGGACTTTGTACCGGATGGCGCCTTTTTGATTAATGTTCAGTTACCGGTTGGTTCAAAAGAATTAATATCTGATAAAGTTGAACCCGCTGCCATGTTTATTGGCTCCCATCCTTTAAGTGAAGCCGCCCGACTGGAGTACAACCTGGGCCTTACTTATCGGGATGCTGATTTTATGGAGTATTTTTATTCCATGGTTTTGAGTGTCAGTTTTTCTGAACAGACTTCGGCTTTTATTGAAGTGGCTGCTGCAAATCCTGAAAAGGGCAACAGCAATCAGGTATTCGATTTTGGCCTGAGCTTACTGATGACGCGAACCTTTATTGCGGATGTGTATGGCGGAAAAGGTTTAAATAAGTACGGTCCGGACTGGTTTATCAGCTTTGGTGGAGGCATTCGTCTGCCCCGTTAAAATTTGCTGTACAGCTAATTTTAACAATAACTCTCCCGGGAAATTTTGAATGAATGACCGGCTCCTAATTGCTAACCATCAGTTAGGAAATTCATATTCAACTATTCTGGTAAATCATTAATTAGCGCTTATTTCTTCGAGCGCCTACAATGCTGCCATCGGGCAGGCGTTTCCACACACATACCCAAATTCCTTTTGGGGTAGCATTTGCTTTTAATTGAAACCTTTTGCTTAATCCCGTAAATTGTTTTTCTTGAGAATATTTTTAACAGGAGGTATTAATGCGAATTGTTGACGTTGCAGGAATCAAGATTGGCCAGGGCCATCCACTGGCTTTGATTGCCGGACCTTGCGTCATTGAATCAGAAGATATTGTACTAAAAACGGCCGAACAGGTAAAAACAATTGCCGATAAATTGAATATGCCATTCATCTTTAAATCATCTTATTTAAAAGACAACCGGTCATCGGCCAAATCCTACCAAGGGCCTGGTGTAGATGAAGGTTTGCGAATTTTGCAAAAAGTCAAAGAGACGTTTGGCATTCCGGTACTTTCAGATATTCACGATCAGCACGATGCGCCGGCCTGTGGCCAGGTTTTGGATGTTATCCAGATTCCGGCTTTTCTTTCCATGCAGACTTCTTTGTTACTGGCGGTGGCCAAAACCGGTAAAGTGATTAATGTGAAAAAAGGCCAATTTTTGGCAGCTTCCGACATGCAAACCGCTATTAACAAAATTACCGGCGAAGGCAACGACCAAATCCTTTTAACGGAACGCGGCACCTTTTTTGGCTACCACAATCTAATTATAGATATGCGCAACCTGAAAATCATGCGCGATCTGGGCTATCCGGTAGTGCTTGATCCTACGCACGCTATTCGCAAATATGGCGTAAGCAGCAGCGATCGAAGAGGTGGGGCCAAGGAATTCATTTTCAGTCTGACGCGGGCTGGTGTGGCCGCCGGAGTAGATGCCCTGTTCATCGAAACCCATCCTGATTGTGATGGCGCTTTGTGTGATGCCGCCAGTATGCTGCCTTTGCAAAAACTGGAAGAATTACTCAAACAGGCCAAAGCCATCGATGAATTAATAAAACCGCAACTGCCTTTTGACGAAGTTGGTATTTACGATTATAAAGACTATCAGCCAAAATAAAATCAGGAGCGTTTAATGGAAGAGACCAAACTTGGCTGGAAATTTCCCCGTGAATTTTGGGTGGCCAATGTTATTGAGTTGTTCGAACGGGCTGCTTACTATGGAATGTTCATTGTTTTAGCCGTCTATTTAACGAGAGAAGTCGGATTTACGGATGTGGAAACCGGATGGGTAACCGGCCTGTTTGCTTCGCTAATTTACATGGCGCCGACTTTTACCGGAACCCTTTCCGACAAAATGGGCTTTCGCTCAGCATTGATTTTAGCCTTTGCTCTGCTTAGCGCAGGTTATTTTCTGCTAGGCTTGTGGCCTACCAAACTGGTAGCCGTAACAGCTCTGGCTTTAATTATGCTGGGTGGTTCGTTTGTCAAGCCGATTATTACTGGCACAGCTGCTAAAGCCTCTGACGAAAAGCACCGTGCCCGGGCCTATTCAATTTTTTACATGATGGTTAATATCGGCGCTTTTTTGGGCAAAACCATTGCCAAACCTTTACGCGTTGAACTGGGCTTGCGCTACATCAACTTTTACGCTGCGGGCATGGCCTTTATTGCCTTAATTATTGTTTATTTACTTTATAAAGATATTGATACCACCGGCAAAGGGAAAAGTTTTAAAGAAGCCATGAACGGGCTGGTACGCGTACTAAAAAATGTGCGTTTTATGGCCTTAATTTTAATCGTAGCAGGTTTTTGGGCAATTCAACATCAGCTTTATGCTACCATGCCCAAATACACTCTGCGTTTAGTTGGGGAACACGCCTCTCCTGAATGGCTGGCCAATATTAATCCTTTTGTTGTGGTGTTGCTGGTTGTTCCGGTGACGCACTTAGTGCGCAAAATTTCACCGGTCAGTTCCATTGGGATTGCGCTGTTAATCATTCCCTTTTCTGCTTTGACCATCTCTTTAAGCCCCATCCTGGCGTCAATTGCAGGAGATCAGGTAACTATCTGGGGCCAGTTTAGTCTGCATCCCATTACCGTCGCCTTGATTTTCGGTATTGCCTTGCAGGGTCTGGCAGAAACTTTTCTTTCGCCAAGATTTTTGGAATACGCTTCTAAACAAGCGCCAAAAGGGGAGGAAGGACTTTACCTGGGCTATTCGCATTTAACCACTTTTTTTGCCAATCTGTTTGCCTTTGTTTCCAGCGGTTATCTTTTAGACAAATATTGTCCTGACCCAAGAACTTTGAGTCCGGAACAAATGACCACGGCTTACCAGCATGCGCATTACATCTGGTATTTTTACGCGGGGGTTGGCTTTTTGGCATTTTTACTGTTAATGATTTACAAATACACCTGTGAGACCATCGATCGTAAAAAAGCTTTAGCAGGCGATTAACTTTAACTTTTTAAATTCAGGAGGACGCTCATGTCCATTGAAGGTAAACGCATTTTGTTTTTTGTAGAAGATTTGTACGAAGATCTGGAACTCTGGTACCCCAAATTACGTCTGATTGAAGCAGGGGCTAAAGTGGTAGTGGCCGGACCGCTTAAAGGCAAAGTTTACAAAGGTAAAAATGGTTATCCCTGTAAAGCGGAAGCCTCTATTGATGAAATCAATTTTGAAGATTTTGACGGCTTGATTCTCTCCGGTGGCTTTGCGCCCGACAGATTAAGGCGTTCAGAAAAGGTAAAACACATCACACGTGAAATCTTTCAGCGGGGAAAATTATTGGCTCATATCTGTCATGGCGGTTGGATCGCCATTTCGGCGGGAGTGGTTAAAGGTTTTACCTGTACTTCTACGCCTGGTATTAAAGATGATCTGGAAAATGCGGGCGCCAAATGGGTAGATCAGCCAGTGGTTGTGGACCGTAATATGATTTCCAGCCGGCGGCCTGATGACCTGCCGCAGTTCTGTAAAGCAATCATCAATTTTTTCAAAAGTTGAATTGACCTGTAAAAATGGCTAAAATATTATCGAAAGAGTTTTGGTTTTTGAGAAAAGTAAAGTCCAATTGACAGTCAGGAGATAATTCGGTAAATAATGATTGTAACCATTGAAAAAATCGGGGATTCCCCAAAGCTGTCATTCCGCACTTGATGCGGAATCTAATGTTTATTAGAGATTCCCGCCTGCGCGGGAATGACATTCTTAATGGTTTTTTCAAAGGTTTTTAATTGAATATCTCTTTTACGGTCTTTTGCCTTTGAAATGAGACTGGTGAAATTGGAGAAGGTAAAAAAACGAATGGGTCATATGAAACAGAAATTATCTCAAATCAAATTGATTTTAATGGATGTGGATGGCGTGTTAACATCCGGCGAAATCATCTACACGGCCTCGGGCGATGAATTAAAGATGTTCAATGTGCAGGATGGCATGGGCATTACCCTGGCTAGAATGGCTGGTTTGAAAACAGGCATTTTGACCGGCCGAACATCGGACCTGGTACACAGACGCGCCGAAGAGCTGAAAGTAGATGTGATTTCGCAGGGCAGTTTTGACAAACTTCCGGAATATGAAAAGATTAAACAGGAACTTGGCCTGACGGATGAACAAATCTGTTACATTGGGGATGATGTGCTTGACATTTCCATTCTTAAACGAGTTGGCTTTAGTGTGGCCGTGGCCAATGCCCGCGATGAAGTGAAAGCCATTTGCGATTATGTGACGGTGGCGGAAGGGGGCAAAGGCGCTGTGCGCGAAGTCATCGATAAAATTCTGAAATGGCAAAACAAATTACATGATTTAATCGAACAACTTTCACAATAATGCTCAGGGCCATCATGAATGCAATGCCTAAAAAGCTCATTTTAATCGTATTTTTTATTATCTGGCCTCTTTTGCTCCAGGCCCAGCTACATGTGGCAATCACTAATTTTGAAAATCAAACCGATGAAATCCTACTTGATGGCTGGCAGCGCAATTTACCCGACTATTTAGCCGCCGAGTTGGGTAATGCAAAAGAGATTGTTTTGCTTGAAAGAAACCGATTAAAAGAGCTGTTTGCCGAAATGCATCTGGCATTGGGGGGATTTGTGGAAGATTCTGCGCTGGTCAGTAAAATTGGTAAAATGGCAGGCGCAGATGTACTGATTAGCGGCATCATTACCAGAGTTGAAGGTCGTTATGTAATTTTGGCTCACCTGACGCGGGTAAAAACTTCAGAAGTACTGGTCGAAAAGGTGGAAGCGCCGGACAACCGGCATTTCAGGCAGATGGTTCTGCTGTTGGCCAATAATATTCGTTTAAAACTAACCGGCGAAGGGGAGTACAAAAGCAGGGCGTCGCTAAAAAAGTATCCCACAACGACTTTACTGCTATCAACAGTAGTCAGCGGGCTTATTGCCGGTGTGCTGGAAAAAAGCTCGAAAAAAGCTTATCAGGATTACCACAATACTCAATCGCTGGAGTTGATGCAAAAGCATTATGATAAGGCCAATCGCCTACATAAGTTGTCGGGATTGTTTGGTGCAATAACCGGTGTAGGTGTTTTAGCTACCACTTACAGTTGGCTGAAAAACATGCGTCAGGCCGATCTTAAAGCGGGCTCTGAGCAAAAGCTTGGCCTGCAATATGAGTGGCAGTTTAACGGAGAGGGCGCGGGCATTGCGATTCGTATCTATTTTTAAAATAAGCGGCTGGCTGCTTTTGATTTTATTCTTTGTGACCTGTGTCGATCTGGAACGGGACAATCCCCTGGACCCTAAAAACCCGGATTCATACAGCCAGACCGTTCCGCTGGTCGAAGCCTTTGTCAATTTAGCACATCCCACGCCTTACAATGCCTGGGCGATTCAAAGTTTAAATGCTCTCAGCCAGCAATTTTTAGGCAAGATTAATATTGTGGAATATCATCGCGATTTGCAGATAGATAGTGTTTTTTACGATGATCCTTTTAATGAAACGAATCAGCAGTCATTCTTTTTGCAGCTTCAAAATAAATACGTACAATTGTGGCAAGATGTACCGCGGGCTTTACCCGATGTATTTTTGAATGGCGCGTTGGCCCGATTTAGCGGGGCGTATGACGCCAATTCACTGAAAACTCAGATGGAAGGCGCGGTTTCGGAACTTATTGCGCAAAAAAACGATTACATTCTTGAGATTGAAAAGAGCAAAGAAAACGGCATTGTGCGGGTCACTTGTAGAGTCGCCCGCCTGGGGAATGAGTCAGCAGAAAATTTGCGCTTGCGGGTTTTATTTGTAAAGCAGGCGCAATTTGAGAATTTAAATTTAAATTACGTGGTACAAATGTCCTGGCCCGGTATTTTGATTAACAAGTTAAAAGCAGGTAGCTACCAATCCATTGATGGCGGGCAAATTGCGGAAAACAGGGCAGATGGCGTCATTTGCGCCATCGTTTCAGAGGACGAACAACAGGTGTTTCAATCACAGTATGAAAAATTCTAAATTAAAAATCTGGGTGTTACTTGTTTTGGGCTTGATGTTTTTAAACACTGCCTGTGAACAGGTTGGCGATTTAATTAATCCAAAACAATTACCTGAGTTGGATCAGCAGGGCATTCAGCTCTCACGAGATCAGGTGATGCCTCTGGATACGGTTCAGGCAATCATTGTTGCGACCAATCCGCTGGAGGGGCCGATGCAATATCAATGGCTAAGCGATGGGGGTAGTTTTTTAGCGCCATCGGACAATGATACGGTGTGTTGGGTGGCGCCGCTCAGCGGTGGTCTTTACCATCTTTGGGTTAAAGTTAGTAATGACGATGGCAGTACAGAATCGCCAAAAAAGCAGATTAACGTCATCAGTACGTCTGAGCCGGTGGTCAACATTGTACAGCCAGCCGATGGGAGCTATTTTGTTTCGGGTCAAATCTGCACTGTAAAAGTTGACGCCCGGCACGAAAACGGTATTAGCCTGGTCAAATTATTTGTCAATGATGAGTTACTGGCACAGAGCGATCAACAGGTAAACGATCGTTATGTTTTTGAATTTACCGTAACAGAAGCGATGATTGGCAAAACCAGCCTCAAGGCAGAAGCCCAGGCACGTAATCAATTGCAGAGTAAAGGGCAGGATTTAATTTACATCTATGTTGGAGGTATTTTAGCAGGTGGCAATAACTGATAAAGAAATTATTGAAATCGGTAAGCGTGTGATTCGTATTGAAAAAGAATCATTAGGCGCGCTTGAACAACGCATTGGAAAAGATTTTGCGCGTGCTGTAAAGCTGATTCTTGATTGTGAAGGGCGGGTTATTGTAACCGGCATGGGGAAATCCGGCGCTATTGGGCGTAAAATTTCTTCCACTCTGGCCAGTACCGGAACGACCTCGGCCTTTTTACACCCGGCCGAAGGTGTGCACGGTGATTTGGGCATGGTGCACCGTGATGATGTGATTATTGCCATTTCCAAAAGTGGCGAAACAGCGGAGTTGATTAATTTGCTGCCTTCCTTTCGCCGCTTAGATGTTCCGGTAATAGCCATGACTGCTAATAAAAATTCAACTCTGGCGCACTATGCACGGGTCTGGTTGGACATCAGCGTAAAAGAAGAAGCCTGTCCCAACGATTTAGCGCCCACGGCCAGCACCACCGTAACCCTGGCCCTTGGCGACGCATTGGCCATCGCTTTGCTGGAAGCACGTGGTTTTTCGACTGAGGATTTTGCCCTGTTGCATCCCGGGGGAACGCTGGGCAAAAAACTATTGATGCGTGTTTCGGATTTAATGGAAAAAGACGAACGACTGCCCTTTTGTTTTTTGGAAGATGTGATGCAAAAAGCTATCATGGAAATGGCCCACAAAAGAGGCATTTGTCCGGTTGTAGATTACCAGATGCATCTTAAAGGGGTAATTACTACGGGCGATTTAAATCGTTTGATTGAAAAAACAGAACAAATTTTTCACATACCTGTTACTGAAGTTATGAATAAAAATCCAAAGTATATTTATCAGGATGATTTGGCGACCATTGCTTACAAAGAGATGGAAAAATTTCGGATTATTGCCATGCCGGTGTTAGACCATCGGGATAAATTAGTCGGTGTCATTCACTTGCACGATTTGATGCAGGAGGGCATCACGGCATGAAGATGTTTCTTCGATTATTAATTGTTCTTATGTTTGTCGCCTGCTCAGATGATCAGCAGAAAACCGTACAAACATCTACTGGCGAATTTCCCGATCAGGAAAGCTGGAATGCCACAGTTTTAATCACCAAAGAAGGGAAAACCGTAGGCGTGCTTAAAGCCGGGCATGTGCAAAAATTTTCCAAAAAAAATATTACCCTGCTTGATGAAAATATCCAGGTCGATTTCTACGATGAACAAGGCAATCACAAGTCGGTGCTTACGGCATTAGGCGGTAAGGTGAACGATTTAACTCAGGACATGGAAGCCTATGGCAATGTAATTGTTGTTTCGGACAGCGGAGTTACGCTCTACACCGATACCTTAAAATGGGACAATAAGAATCAGAAAATTTACTCCGAAATTCCCATCATGCTAACCACCGAAGAGAATGACACACTTTATGGAGACAGCTTTCGATCCAGCCCGGATCTGGTCAATTACGAAATAATCAATCCCCGTGGCAAAAGTTCTAAAACGCTGGAATTGGAATGATATGGATTCCCGATTGCCTTTTTTTCTGTTGATACTGGGAATTGGGTTCTTGTTTGCCCAGAATAAAGGATTGGAATTGCTTCATGCCGACATACACGTGGGCAAAAAGGTGGGCCAGGAGCAGCTGCGCATTTTTCAAGGCAATGTCCATTTTCAGCAGGACACTATTCACATGTGGTGCCAGCGGGCGGTGATGCATGAGCAAAAAAAGAAGATTGATTTCGAAGACCAGGTTAAAATCACTAACGAGCACAGCACAATCAGGGCAGAAAGAATTGAATATTACTGGGAGACGCGTCAAAGCTACTGCTATCAACAGGTGCAAATCAAGACCGAAGAGAATTCCCTTTACGCCAACTATCTGGAGTACAATTTTAAAAGCGGGCAGGCCAGAGCCCGTGACCAGGTTTACCTTTTTAATAGAGAAAATTTAACGCACATCTGGGGTTACGAGGGATTTTACAACCCAGATGAAAAATACAGCCAGGTGTCTGTCAATGCGCATCTGATGAAAATTGACACCACTTCGACTGACACCTTGCACATCTTCGCAAGTGTGCTGGAATATTTCAATCAAAAAGAAGAACGCAAAGCCAGGGCCATTGACAGTGTAACCATTCTTCAGGGAAATTTAAAGGCGGTTTGTGACACAGCCATTTACTGGATTGACAGAGATATGGCCATTTTGAAACACCATCCTCAGGCCTGGTACGAAGACAGTTATCTTAAAGGTCTGGAAATGGAAGTCTATTTTGATTCGTTGCGATTAAAACAAATTACGCTTTTGGGCGAGGCAGAGGCACGCACGCTGGCTGATTCCAGCACCGGGGAAGAAGACGTTTTAAAGGGTAAACGCATTCATTTTTTTATTAAGGACAAAAAGCCGGAGCGGATTATTGCTATTGATAACGCCAGCAGCTTATATTACATCACCGATGCCAATGCGGAGGACAAAGGGGCCAATTATGCGACGGCTGATACGATTAAGATTTTTTTTCAGGCAGGTAAATTAGACAGCATCGGCATTCTTGGCGGTGCGCGCGGGACTTATTATCCTGAAGCGTTCAAAAAGGAGATTAAAGTTGAACAATAATCCAGAACAGGCCATTTTAGAAAGCCGAAATCTGGTAAAGATTTACCACAAGCGTCGCGTGGTAAATGATGTTTCGATCAAAGTAAGTCAGGGAGAAATTGTAGGCCTTTTGGGACCCAATGGAGCGGGTAAGACCACTACGTTTTACATGATTACGGGGATGATTAAACCAAATGCCGGGCAGATTTTTTTAAACAACGAAGACATTACCAAATTGCCCATGTACAAACGCGCCCGCCGCGGGGTGTCCTATTTGCCGCAGGAAGCTTCCATTTTTAGAAAATTAACCGTAGAAGAGAATTTGTTAGCCATTATGGAAATGATCGGCGTTCCACGTAATGAACGTAAACAGCGTACTGAAGAGTTGTTAGCCGAGCTGAGCATTACACACATTGCCAAATCCAAAGGCTATCAGTTATCGGGTGGGGAGCGCCGTCGTACGGAAATCGCCCGCACGCTGGTCACCAATCCGCGCTTCATTTTGCTGGATGAACCGTTTGCCGGGGTGGATCCGATTGCGGTGGAAGATATTCAGAATATTGTTCATGGCTTAAAAGAACGCAATATAGGCGTGTTAATCACGGATCACAATGTGCATGAGACGTTGTCCATCACAGATCGTGCTTATCTGCTGTTTGAGGGGCGCATTTTGAAGGAAGGCGATGCCGATTACCTGGCAAACGATGAGGAAGCCCGCAAGTTGTACTTAGGGGAGCGCTTTCGTCTGGACCGCTGAGTTAAAAGTTAAATAAGACTCAAATCAAAAGTTTTTTTCATTCTTTTTACAAATTACGCAGGCAGGCCCCCAAAAAGTTTTGGGCATCAGAGATTTTTAATAAAGGAGACCTTTGAAAAAATCGGGGGTTTCCCAAACCTGGTATTCCGTACTCGATGAGGAATCTAATATTTACAATAACTTAGAGATTCCCGCCTGCGCGGGAATAATATTATTAATTTTCAAAAAATTAACACTTTCCTAACAATTCCCTAATAATTCATCTTTAACATGTGGTACCAAAAATGAAATTACGAAATTAAATGAGGAGGAATTCATGAGATTTAGAATGTTCATTATTGCGGGGCTTGCTCTGGCCTTAAGTTTAGGCCTAGTGGCCTGTAAAAAGCAGGAAGGTAAAACCGCTAAAGCACAAGCAAAAGTGATTAACGGAGCAGGGGCTACCTTTCCCTATCCCATTTACGCTCAATGGGCTTACAAATATGAAAAGCTGACACGTACTAAAATCAACTATCAGTCGATTGGATCCGGTGGCGGGGTGGCACAAATTAAGGCCAAAACTGTTGATTTTGGAGCTTCGGATGCTCCATTGACTCCAGAAGAACTAAATGAAAGCGGATTAATTCAGTTTCCGATGGTTATCGGTGGTGTTGTGCCGGTGGTTAATTTGGCTAATATTATTGCAGGGAGTCTTAAATTAAGTCCCGAAGTATTAGCCGATATTTATCTGGGAAAAATAAAAAAATGGAATGATGCCCGAATTAAACAACTAAATCCTGGAATCAATTTACCAAATAAGTCCATCACTGTTGTGCATCGAGCGGATGGTTCCGGTACAACCTGGATTTTTACCAATTATTTATCCAAAGTCTCTGATGAATGGAAAGAGAAAGTAGGCTTTGGTAAAGCTGTGGCTTGGCCGAAAGCAAATAATGTAGCTGGTAAAGGCAATGAAGGCGTGGCGTCTTTTGTGAAAAATGTAGATGGCGCGATCGGTTATGTTGAGTTCGCTTACGCGCTGCAAAATAAAATGAATTACGTTCAGTTGAAAAACAAAGAGGGCAAATATGTAAAACCCATGATTGAAAGTTTTCAGGCAGCGGCGGCTAACGCAGATTGGGTCAATGCACCGTGCTACTACCTGGTGTTGACTGACCAACCAGGCGCCAACAGTTGGCCGATTACCGGGGCTTCTTTCATCCTGATGCACAAAAAACAGCAGGATAAGAAACAGGCCCGAACAGTACTGGAGTTTTTCGACTGGTGTTATCGTCATGGCGCTGACCTGGCTGTAAAATTAGACTATGTGCCTGTGCCGGAAGAAGTTTACAACCTGGTTGAAGCAACCTGGAAAAAAGAAATTAAGGCTAACGGTCAGCCAGTGTGGGACAAATAAATAGACAATGAATTAAATTTTGAAGAATTACGGTCTGAATTTAATCAAAAGGCAGACCGGATTCTATTTTTTTAAGAAAAAAGGAAAAGGCTAAACAGGAAGAAGGATTGCGATTTGGTTTTGCAATTTTCAAAGCATTTTGGAGTTAAGTGTTCACTTATTTTAAAAGCTTAAAAGCGAGGGAAAGCAGATGAAACTGCTGCTGGAGCCGAGCACCCAAACGCGTAACGATGGCATTTTTCGGCTGTTAACCATTGTAGCCGCCAGTTTTATTTTATTGATTATGATATTACTGTTCATTGAACTGCTCAGTAATTCCTGGCTGTCCCTTGAAAAATTTGGATTGCAATTTTTACTGACAAACGTCTGGGATCCTGTGCGCCAGGAGTTTGGTGCCCTTTCCAGTTTGTATGGCACGTTGGTTTCTACGCTCATTGCCATGCTTATTGCCGTTCCATTGAGTTTAGTCATTGCTTTGTTTTTGGTAGAAATGGCGCCTCCAATGGTAAGTAAATTTTTTGGGATGGCGATCGAACTTTTGGCGGCTATTCCCAGCATTATTTACGGTATGTGGGGCTTATTTGTACTGGCGCCTTTAATGGCCAAATATGTTCAGCCGTTTTTGCAGAAAATTAGCGGGAATCTGTTTTTGTTTAAAGGGCCACCCATGGGCATCGGGATGTTTACCGCCGGCATTATTTTAGCGATTATGGTTTTGCCTTTCATTAGTTCTGTTATGCGGGAGGTTTTTTTGATGGTTCCGAATGTGGTTAAAGAATCTGCTGTGGGCATGGGCGCTACTACCTGGGAAATGGTGAAGGTCATGGTTCGGTACGGCATTCAGGGAATGATTGGAGCAACATTTATTGGCTTGAGCCGTGCCATAGGCGAGACCATGGCCGTGACTTTTGTTATCGGAAACAGCCATTCGATTTCTACTTCACTTTTTGCACCGGCCAA
This sequence comes from Caldisericaceae bacterium, assembly GCA_021160885.1. Lineage (GTDB taxonomy): Bacteria > Calditrichota > Calditrichia > Calditrichales > Calditrichaceae > Caldithrix. The sequence continues at coordinate 11,109 of JAGHBR010000146.1, read as the reverse complement.
TTCCATTACAGCTACACTGGCCAATGAATTTACAGAGGCTTCGGAACCGGTCTATTTGAGCGCATTGGTTGAATTAGGTCTGCTATTGTTTGTAGTAACTTTCATTATTCAAATGGTTTCGCAACTCTGGTTAAAGCGCGTGCAAAAGAGGATGGGAGTGCAATGAAAGAGCGTTCAGAAAGATCCAGAATCTACCTGGACATTACGGTTCGCCTGTTTTCGGCTTTTAGCGCCCTGTTTGGGTTGGTGATTCTAATCTGGATTTTGACAGTTGTGATATTGCGCGGCATCAGCGCCATTAATTGGGAGTTTTTTACGGAGCTACCCACACCGCCAGGTATGGGGGGCGGCGGACTGGCAAATGCTATTTTGGGAACTGTAATCATTACAGTGGTGGCTACTTTCATCAGCGTTCCCTTTGGACTGTTAGCCGGTGTTTACCTTAGTGAATTTGGCGGACAATCCAAATTCGCCCAGAATGTTCGCTTTCTCACCAATATTTTAATGGGCACCCCATCCATCATCATCGGTATTTTTGTGTACACCATGCTGGTACGTCCTTTTGGGCATTTCTCTGGCTATGCCGGTTCAGTGGCGCTGGCAATTTTGATGTTTCCTTTGGTGACACGAACTACAGAGGACATTTTACAACTGGTTCCCAACGCCTTGCGTGAATCGGCACTGGCTCTGGGCATGCCGCGTTGGAAAGTTACCATTAACGTAGTATTTCGGGCGGCTAAAAAGGGATTGATTACCGGTATCATTCTTTCGGTGGCGCGTATTAGTGGCGAAACGGCGCCTTTACTATTTACGGCTTTGAATAGCCCCTATTGGCCGACCAATTTTACCGATTCCACAGCGAATTTGACGGTCACAATTTTCAATTACGCTATGTCACCTTACGAAGACTGGCAGAAGGCAGCCTGGGGCGCTTCGTTTTTGATTACATTTGCCGTTTTAATAACAACTTTGATGGTGCGATATTTGGTGAGAGAGAAACATGGAAAATGAAATGGTCATAGAAAAAACTAAAGCAACCGATACTCAAACGTTAGGTAAAATCTCTGTGCGCAATTTGAATTTTTATTATGGTGAGCATCAAGCCCTGTTTAACAACAACCTGGAAATTGAACCTAAGAAAGTAACGGCTATTATTGGGCCATCAGGTTGTGGGAAATCGACCCATCTGCGTGTTTACAATCGCATTTATGAATTGTACCGCGATCAACGTGCGGAGGGGGAGGTTCTTTTGGATGGAGAGAATATTCTTTCTGAACGAACCGATTTGATCAAGTTGCGCAAACGGGTGGGTATGATTTTTCAACAGCCTACTCCTTTTCCGATGTCTGTGTTCGACAATGTGGCCTATGGTCTGCGTTTGCATTACAAGCTGAGCAAAAGCGAGTTGACGGGCCGGGTGGAAGAAGCCCTTAAAAGGGCTGCCCTGTGGGATGAGGTGAGCGGCAAACTGCACAAACCTGGTACTGCGCTTTCGGGCGGTCAGCAACAACGTCTTTGTATTGCGCGGGCTATTGCCGTGGAGCCGGAAATTTTGTTGATGGATGAACCAACTTCGGCCATTGACCCTATTGCTACGGCCAAAATCGAAGAACTGGTTGAGTCGCTGAAAGATCGTTACACCATTGTGGTTGTTACGCATAACATGCAACAGGCCGCACGCATTTCGGATTACACGGCCTTTTTTTACAAAGGTTTCATTGTTGAATATGGGGAAACAAAACAGATATTTACCAATCCCAAAAAGAAAGAGACCGAAAATTACATCACGGGCAGGTTTGGCTAAGGCTGTAACTTCGCAATTAGTTTAATTAGTCCCAGGGGTTCGGAGAAGGCGCAGATAATCGCTTCAAAAAAATTTTGAATTTTGAGTTTTGAATGTTGAATGAATTTTTTCAGAACACTGGGCTTTTATTTTTGGTTTATTATCTAATACCTGGACAAATGTTTAGTAATAGTTGTTGTGATCGATATTATTAATTCAAAACTTAAAATGAATAAAGTTAAGACATGCAGCGTTTTTGGAAGAAGCGTTTTAAAAATTGGCCTGTCTTTAAAGTTAAATAGTTTAGGAGTCTGTCACCATGAGTGTGCATTTGCAAAAAGATATTGAAAAATTAAAGAAAAAGATTTTGACCTTAAGTGCCGTTGTAGAAGAAGCCCTTTACGATGCGGTAACAGCAGTCAAAAAACAAGATGATGAATTGGCACAAAAAGTCATTGACCATGATCATCAAATAGATGAAATGGAAGTAGACGTTGAAAGCGATTGTTTAAAGATTTTAGCTCTTCATCAACCGGTGGCCTCGGATTTGAGGTACGTGATTTCTGTTTTGAAAATTAACAATGATCTGGAGCGGGTGGGGGATTTAGCTGCGAACATTGCACAACGTGCGATTGAAATGAAATATTTAGGACAAAACAGTTTGTCTTTCGATTTTGACCCGATGTTTGAAAAAGTAAAAACCATGCTGGAAAAAAGCTTAAAAGCTTTAATCCAGTTAAACCTGGAAGAAGCTCAAATGGTTCGTGCAATGGATGATGAAGTCGATGAAATGCATCGTAATCTTTACCATTTAGCTGAGGAAAACATCCGCTCCCATCCAGACAGAACCGGTATTTTTCTTCAGCTCCTATCTCTGTCCCGTTATCTGGAACGAATTGCCGACCTGGCGACTAACATTGCCGAAGACGTTATCTACATGGTGGAAGGCACCATTGCCCGCCACAGCCCGGAATCCATTAAAATGGATGAGACCAGAAACTGAACACTTCACCCCTTAAATTTAACAATGAAATTTATTTTCCGATTTTTAAAAATGAACAGGAAAGTTCAAGCCATCCAAGGAAGGAAGCAAGGCCTGTAGCCATCCCGAATTTTCGGGATGGCTATTTATTTATATTAGACACCGATTTCTTGCCACTGATTTTCACAGATTAGCACTCAATTGTTTTTTGGTCACTGATTATTAGCCACTGATTTTCACAGATTAGCACGGATTAGTAAAAGTAATAAGTAACGAGTAACAGGTGACGCGTAACAAGTAACAAGTGATGAGTGACCAGTACCAGTGCCAGTAACAAAGTTTAAGAATGAGCTGTAATTTCCATTCACCAATCATACACCATTTATCTGGCCTGGCAAGCTAAAATGTGCGTCTATTTGTAAAAATGAATAAACATACATAAAAAAGTAAAAAAATTTGCATTTTTTCTGATGTTTATTATATTGCCCGAAAAACAATTTAACTGAATGTGAAAAATGAAAAGATCGAACGTTTCCCTGCTACTATTTCCGCTCTATTTTTACCGACCTCGCGGTCGACGACGACCGTAGTCATTTCTATTCTTAAAATTAAAATCAACATATTAATGTTTATTTTTTCCTTTTTAAAAAGGAGGAACAATGGAAAATAATAAAGTTACAATCGTAACCGCCACGGAAGAGCATTACAAATATGCTGAAGAAATTTGTCAAACCATAGAAGAAGCGGCCAAAATTCGCGGCACCGGAATTGCTAAAAGGGATCCGGAATACATCAAAAGCAAAATGCGTGAAGGAAAAGCGGTGATTGCCCTGACCCATGACGGACGCTTTGTCGGCTTTTGTTACATCGAAACCTGGGGCAAGGAGAAAAATTTTGTGGCCAATTCCGGTTTGATTGTGGTTCCCGAGTTTCGTGAGCTTGGCCTGGGTAAAATGATTAAAAAAGCGGCTTTTGAACTTTCGCGTAAAAAATTCCCGAATGCCAAATTGTTCGGTATTACAACCAGTCCGGCGGTGATGAAGATAAATTACCAGCTGGGATACCGGCCAGTAACGTTTTCACAGCTAACTGATGATGAGGCTTTCTGGAAAGGCTGTGAAAGCTGTGTTAATTTTGATATTTTAAAACGCACCAATTACAAACATTGTTTGTGCACGGCTATGTTGTATGACCCGCAAGAGAAAAAAAATGAAAGTGAAAAAGTAGATGAACAAAAAAGTAGTATTAGCCTTTAGCGGCGGCTTAGACACAACATATTGCGCCAAGTACCTGGCCGAAGAAAAGGGATTGGATGTTTACACTATTACGGTTAATACCGGCGGCTTTTCGGAAAAAGAAGTTCAGGACCTGGAAACAAAAGCCGCTGCGTTGGGCGTGTTGGAACACAAAACCGTGAACATAGAACAGCAGTTCTACCAGCAGGGTATTCGTTACCTGATTTACGGTAATGTTTTACGGAATGGTACCTATCCTTTGTCGGTAAGCGCCGAACGCGTTTTTCAGGTCATGGCTATTGCCGATTACGTGCAAAAAATAGATGCCCGCTACGTGGCTCATGGGAGCACCGGCGCTGGTAATGATCAGATTCGCTTCGATCTTATTTTTCATGTTCTTTCACCGGAAGTAGAAATTTTGACTCCAGTACGGGATCAAAAACTTACTCGTGAACAGGAAATAGCTTATTTAAAAAAATTTGGTCTCGATCTGGAATGGCAAACAGCGCAATATTCAATTAATCAGGGTTTGTGGGGCACATCGGTAGGCGGTAAAGAAACTTTGACTTCACATCAGGCTTTACCACAAGAGGCATTTCCCACGGCGGTAACGGCAAAAGAGCCGCTAGACATTACTCTGGAATTTGAAAAAGGCGAATTGGTTGGTTTTAACGGGCAATCTTTTGCTCATCCGCTGCAGGCCATCAAAGCACTTAATGCGCTGGTTGCTCCTTATGGCATTGGACGGGACATTCACGTGGGCGACACGATTATTGGCATTAAAGGTCGCGTGGGGTTTGAAGCGGCCGGGCCCATGTTAATCTTAAAAGCGCACCAGTTACTGGAAAAACATGTATTAACCAAATGGCAAATTTACTGGAAAGACCAGATTGCCAACTGGTACGGCATGATGCTGCACGAAGGCCAGTACCTTGACCCAGTAATGCGCGACATGGAAGCTTTCCTGCAGAATTCCCAGCAGCATGTCACCGGGCGCGTGTTTGCCAAAGTTTTCCCTTACCGGTTTGAACTGCAGGGTATCGAGAGCCCATTTGATTTAATGGACCCGGAAGTGGCAAGCTACGGCGAACAAAACCACTTATGGAATGGAAATGACGCGCGTGGTTTTGCCAAAATTTTAGCGGTTCAAAATAAGATTTTTCATCAGATTCAAAAAAAGTCAGGTGGTGCTGAAAATGGTTAAAGTTGGCATTGTCGGCGGGGCAGGTTACGCTGGCGGTGAGCTGCTGCGAATTTTATTGCATCATCCCTGGGCAGAAATTGCCTTTGTGCACAGTCGCAGCCAGGCAGGCAAACCAATCACCTCGGTACACAGCGACTTGTTCGGTGAAACCGATCTGCAGTTTACGGATTCGATTTCCACCGACGCGGATTTGCTGTTTTTGAGCATGGGGCATGGAGAATCACAGAAAATTCTGGCCGAATTGGATTTAAGTCCGCAGGTTAAAATCATTGACTTGAGCCAGGATTTCAGGTTGTCCCGGCCGGGCAATGATTTCGTTTATGGTTTGCCGGAAGCCTTTAAAGAAGAAATCAAGGAAGCTGACAAAATTGCTAATCCCGGCTGTTTTGCCACGGCCATTCAGCTGGCCTTGCTGCCTGTGGCTGCCAATGGACTTTTAAACCAGGAGGTGCATGTTTCTGCTATTACCGGTTCCACTGGCGCCGGGCAATCGCTTTCAAGCACAATACACTACACCTGGCGCAACAATAATGTTTCGGTTTACAAGCCGTTTGTACATCAGCACCTGGCTGAAATTAAACAGACCTTGCAGCGGTTGAACCATCAATGGCAAAAGGACATCTACTTTGTGCCCATGCGTGGCAGTTTTACGCGCGGCATTTTAGTTGCCGTTCAGACTAAAATAACAGCTCCATTAGATGATTTGTTTGCCTTGTACCAGGATTTTTACCAGCAGCATCCATTCGTTTTTGTGGTGGATTTTAATCCCGATGTAAAGCAGGTAGTGAACACCAATAAAGCTTTATTGCATCTGGTTAAGGAAGGCGAGCAATTGTTAATCATCAGCGTGATAGATAACCTGATTAAAGGAGCTGCAGGCCAGGCCGTGCAAAACATGAATTTGATGTTTGGCTTTGAAGAAACCCTTGGACTGCAATTGAAGCCAGTGGCTTTTTAGAAATGAGCAAGTGCTGAATTAACAACTTATTATTTTTATTTAGTCAGCAGAGCTGAAACAAAGGTTGTTTTAAATTTTTCTATTGATTTACTCTCATCCCTCTAATTCTTCTTTCTCAAGACCGGGGGAGAGAACACAGGCGTGGGAGGACAAGCAGAGCAAGGGAATAAATTACAAGAGGACAGGAAAAAATTAAAAAATTGAAATTCTGATTGCAGGTTTGTAATGAAAGGTAAATTAACTGTTTTTAAAATTGGCGGTAAGGTTCTGGAAAAACCAGCGCTGCTAAATCCATTTTTAAAAAATTTTAGTAGCTGGCCGGGAGCAAAAATATTGGTACACGGAGGAGGTGCAAAAGCAAGCCAACTGGCAAAACAATTGGGCATTGAGCCACAAATGGTTAATGGCCGGCGCATTACTGATGCCGCCATGTTAGAAGTTGCTCTGATGGTTTATGGCGGCTATTACAACAAATCCATTGTTGCGCAGTTGCAGCATCTGGGCGTCAATGCCCTTGGCTTAAGCGGCGCAGATGCAAACACCATTTTGGCTGAAAGAAGGCCGGTTGGGGAATTTAACTTTGGCTTTGTTGGCGATGTGCGCAAGGTAAATCGGCAGCGACTGCATTGGTTTCTGGAATCTGAACTGGTACCGGTGTTTTGTGCCTTAACTCACGACGGCCAGGGCCAGTTGCTGAATACCAATGCAGACACCATTGCCAGCGAGTTGGCCGCAGCGATGAGTAAAATTTACGATACGCAACTCATGTTCTGTTTTGAAAAAAAAGGTGTGTTGCGTAATGCAGATGACGAGAACAGTGTCATCCACCACTTGAATCGTGCTGGTTACGAAGCCTTGTATAAACAGAATCTGGTAACCGATGGCATGTTGCCAAAACTGGACAATGCCTTTAAAGCCTTGCAAAATGGCGTAAATCAGGTGCGTATTACGAATGTAAATCACTTAACACAAGGAACATTAATCACATTGGAATAGAGAATGCAGAATTTGAATGAACTCAGTCAACAAGCCATTGAGCTTTTGAAGCAATTAATTGCAACTCCCTCTTTTAGCGGACAGGAAGCCGAAACGGCAGATTTAATTCAAAAATTTTTACAGGAACATGGTGTTGAAACTAAACGCAAGTTTAATAATATCTGGGCACTGAATCGTCATTACCACCCTGAAAAGCCAACCCTGTTGCTGAATTCGCATCACGATACGGTAAAACCGGTGGCAGGCTGGCAAAGCGATCCGTTTACGCCTACAATCAGCGATGGTAAATTGATCGGCCTGGGCAGTAATGATGCCGGCGGGCCCCTGGTCAGTTTGTTGGCGACTTTTGTCTATTTTTACCAGTGGGAGAATTTGAATTACAATCTGATTTTGGCCGCTACAGCAGAGGAAGAGAATTCCGGGGAAAAGGGCATTCGTGCAGTTTTACCGGAACTGGGCAAAATCGATCTGGCTATTGTAGGCGAACCTACGGGCATGGAAATGGCCATTGCCGAAAAGGGCCTGATGGTTTTGCGCTGCAGGGCCCATGGCCGGGCAGGGCACGCTGCACGCGAAATTGGAGAAAATGCCATTTTGAAAGCGGTGCAGGATATTCAGTGGTTCAGCAACTATCAGTTCCCAAAAGTATCGCCCATGCTGGGGCCTGTTAAAATGACGGTTACGGTCATTCAGGCCGGAGAGTTGCACAATGTCATTCCGGACAAATGTGATTTTACGGTTGATGTGCGCACAACCGATGCCTACACCAATGAACAGGTTTTGCAGATTATTAAACAGAACATCACGAGTGAAATTGTGCGTACTTCATTGCGCTTAAAACCTTCTTCTATTGATCCGAATCACCAGCTGGTCAAAATTAGCAGAGAAATGAGCATTAAAACTTTTGGTTCGCCTACGCTTTCGGACCAGACATACATTGAGGCCCCATCAGTAAAAATGGGACCTGGCATGTCCGAACGTTCGCACACGCCAAATGAATTCATTTACCTAGAAGAAATTAAACAGGGCATCGGGCGCTACATTGAACTGCTGGAAAGATTGTTGACAGATGGCGGTTGAGAGTTCAGAATTTAAGAGTGTGAGATTTTTAAGAATAAATCCTGGCAAGTAAGACCATTTGAATAAATAGTTAGCTAAACAAAAAAGAATTGACGGTTAAAAATGAGCAACACAAAAAAAGTCTGGCAAAAGGAGAGTTTACTGGATCCGCTGGTGGAATCGTTTACCATTGGCCGTGACCCGCAGCAGGATCTGTTACTGGCCAGATGGGATGCCATTGGTTCGCTGGCCCATTGCCAGATGCTTTACAAAACTGGTTTGATTGATCAGGCGACTTTTAAAGCGCTGCGCAAAGGATTAAAGGAAATTTTGCAGCAAATTGAAAGTGGTCAATTCGAGATTGAAAATGGTGTGGAGGATGTCCACTCTCAGGTGGAATTGCTGCTGACGCGAATGGACCCGCAAGCCGGCGCCCGCTTGCACACCGGGCGTTCACGTAATGATCAGGTGCTGGTGGATTTACGCCTGTTTGTACGGGCAGAAATTCAAAACATTGTTGAACAGGCGTCCGAGCTTTTCGATCTTCTTTTAAAATTGAGTGAACAGTACAAAGAAGTGCTGCTGCCTGGTTACACGCATTTTCAGGTTGCCATGCCTTCTTCGGTTGGTCTGTGGCTGGCGGCTTATGCTGAGAGTCTGGTCGACGACTTAATTCAACTTCAGGCGGCGTATCAGGTGGTTAACAAGAATCCTCTGGGTTCGGCTGCCGGTTACGGCTCTTCTTTTCCCCTGGACCGTCAATTAACCACCGATCTGTTGGGCTTTGAAGAATTGAATGTTAACGCGGTTTACGCCCAGATGACGCGCGGTAAGATGGAGCGCGTGGTCAGTCAGTCCCTGGCCGGGCTGGCCGAAACACTGGCTAAATTTGCCATGGATCTGGTCTTATTTCAAAGTCAAAACTTTGGCTTTGTTTCGTTTCCTGAAACGGTTACAACCGGTTCTAGCATCATGCCGCACAAAAAAAATCCCGATGTGTTTGAGTTGCTGCGCGCCCGTTGCAACCGCTTAAAAGCACTGCCCGCACAGATTCAAACGATTACAGCTAATCTGCCATCGGGCTACCACCGGGATTTTCAAATCATTAAAGAACAATTTTTAACAGCCTTTTCCGAAATGGAACAGTGCCTGGCTATTTTAAACCATGTGCTGCCTATGATGCAAGTGAAAAAGGACATTTTGCAAGATGAACGTTACCGCAATTTGTTCAGTGTGGAGGCAGTTAATGAGCTGGTCAAACAGGGACTTCCTTTTCGTGAGGCCTACCATCAGGTGGCCCGACAAATTAAAGAAGGTGCTTTGTCTGAACCGAAATCGTTGAAACACACACATATTGGCAGCATCGGCAATTTGAGCAATGAAAAGATCAAACAGCAAATGGAAAAGGTGATTGAACGGTTCTGCTTTGAGAGGTGGCACAAGGCAATTGCTAAACTGTTGGAATGGGAAGAGTGAAATTTTTGAATAAGGAGCGTGCGTATCGAAAATGGCAAGGTGGGTAGGATGTTTCGTCGCAAAGCTCCTACTATTGACATCCCGCCTGTCATTCTGAACGGAACGGAGCGAAGCTGAGTGAAGTGAATAATCCTTAGCACTTTTAGAAGTGGTTTTTCGCCCTGCTAAAGCGGGACTACTATTCATCCAGAATGTCATTATTTTAATATTCAATGGCAAGGCCATTGCTGTCGCCTCAAAATGACAATTGCGTTAATTTGTCTGGAAGTTGATTGACTGGATTAAAAGATTGCCCGGATATTTTTGAAGTATGATTTAGAACGTGAAATCAGTTGACTTAAGCAAATCTGTGTTCGAATAAAAAATGGTGTCTAAGAAACCTTTGAAAAAATCATTAAGAAGATCATTCCCGCGCAGGCGGGAATCCCTAAGTTGAAAAGTTTGGCGAATCCCCGGTTTTTTCAAAGATTTCGTCTAATTAAAAACCTTTAACAAATTACAACAAAATTTTAATTCTGGAAGGATGGACAATGCAGCCACAAGGATTGTACAACAAACAGTTTGAACACGATGCCTGTGGTTTAGGCTTTATTGTAAACATAGATGGCCGCAAAGAACACACCATCATCGACGATGCCATTACCATTTTAAACAATCTGGAACACCGCGGTGCAGTGGGCGGCGACCGGAAAACAGGAGATGGGGCCGGCATGATGACTCAGATTCCCCACCGATTTTTTAAGCGTGTGGTGGATTTTAAACTACCAGAGCCCGGGCAGTATGGCGTTGGTTTTCTCTTTTTGCCGCCGAGGGCGGTGGAAAAAGCTAAAAAGATGGTGCAGAGTGTGGTGCGCAAAGAAAAAGGTAAAGTGCTTGGCTGGCGCAAAGTGTCGGTTAATCCGGATGCTCTGGGTGATTTTGCGCGGCAATCGATGCCTGCTTTCTGGCAATTATTTGTGCAGTTTAAAAATCATAGTGGAGAAGACCTGGAACGCCAGTTGTACATTCTGCGCAAAGTTCTGGAAAGTGAAGCCAGTAAATTGGGCTGGAGCATGGAAGATTTTTACATCAGTTCGCTTTCCAGCCGCACCATTGTGTACAAGGGCATGTTTGTTTCATTACAGTTTCAGAACTTTTATCCAGATTTAACGGCCAGCGATTTTGAATCGGCCCTGGCCATGGTGCACCAGCGCTACAGTACCAACACCTTTCCTTCGTGGCCGCTGGCTCAGCCCTTCCGCTTTATTGCGCACAATGGCGAAATCAACACTTTACGCGGTAATATTAATAAAATTAAAGACCGTGAGTACACATTGTCTTCACCGCTGTTTGGGGAAGAGATTAAAAAAATCTTTCCCATTGTCAATCCGGATGCCAGCGATTCGGATTGCTTCGAAAACGTATTTGAAGTACTGG
>JAGHBR010000263.1 GCA_021160885.1 Caldisericaceae bacterium | reverse complement strand
GGGCTAATTACAAACCCGAAAGATAAATTAACATAAAAATCAAACTTTTTTTTTGAAAAAATTAGATGCTATTATTACCTATTCTGAAGCATATAGTAAGATATTAACAAGACTAAATATTGCACCTAATAAATTACATACGATTCACTGGGGTGTGGATACGGATAAGTTTCAAATAATAAGTGATGATTTGAGAGAAAAACTCCGTATTGATCTTAATTTAAAGAAAGATAAATTTATTATTTTGTGGACAGGCTATATTCAGCAAATCCAAGAGATTGATTACTACAAAACCATTTCATGTGCTAGAGAAATAATTCAAAATATTCCTGATGTTGAATTTATTTTCTGCTTTAAGCCAGAAACATACAAGAAAAAATACGGAAAAGAGTCTGGAGAAAGACTTACAATCCTAAAAGGGCATAAAGATTTTGGAAGCCTGCTTAGCTCTATCGATTTATTGCTATCTCCTATACATAAACTTAACTCTACAGTGTCACCGCCATTAACTTGGACGGAAGCAATGGCCCGAGGGGTACCTGTAATAACAACTAATGCTTTAGGTGTAAATGAAATTATAAACAATAATATTGATGGGTTTATAACAGATAATTATGATTCGTTAGTTTCAGATATCAGACGCATAAAAGATATGGGAATTAGTCAAGAAGTTCGTACTGCTGCAAGAGATAAAATATGTAATAGCTACAATATAAGGTTTATCGCTGACCGTTATTTTAAAATATTTAAAGAGAATGTGTAATGAAAGAGTTTGAGGTAAAAGAAATCAAATCCGGATGGCAAGATTCGAGTGTGGCCAATACTTATGATAACAAACGATTTACGAGTATAAGCGGCAGGTTAAGTGATTGGCTTGATAAACGTGCACTTAGAAAATCAATTAATTCTTTGCCTAAAAGTGCAAAAATCCTTGATATGCCATGTGGAACAGGAAGAATGTCTCATTACCTTATTAGTTTAGGATACAACCGGATTACTTGTGCAGATATATCGGATGATATGATTGAAGTTGCATCTACATTATTAAAGCCTTTTCAAGATGTAAAGTTCTACAATACAGACGCAGAGAAAACTCCTTTTGAGGAAGCTTCGTTTGATGCGATTACATCTATACGTTTTATGGGACATATCCCAAGAGATATTCGTGTCGATATTTTAAAAGAAATGGGGCGAATCTGCAGAGGTAATATTATTGTTGAATATCCTGTCACAAATTCATTTACAAGGCTTGTTAAGGATGTATTTAAATCTTTTACGGTAAAAAAAGTGCTTCCCGCACAGTGGACTTGGCATTATTTGAGTATGAAGGAAGCAAAACAAGAAATCATAGAAGCGGGACTAACAACAAAAAAAGTTGTACGAAAATTATCTTTTTTTTCTGAATCAGCTTACTTTTCTATTACTCCTAACCCAACAACCACCCGCTAAAGCAGGTGGGTTAGTATAATGGACTGAAAGTCCGGATACGGGTCAAACAGACCGTATCCTCAGCTTTGAAATTATCATAAATTTTGTGCTCAAAATGGTGCTCTAAATATTCTTTAATCATCTCTTCGGTTACAGGGGGCAACTCACCCGAAGTAACACAAGAATAGCCATGAGTCCAAAAAATGACGACCCCAATAACGACGCTTCAAATCTGGAAAACTCTCAAATATCTTTGCCGAACCCATTAAAATCAAACGGTAATCATTTACGCCAATCAAAAAAAATGAATAAATCTATTGCCATTTTAGGAACCCGTGGAATTCCAGCCGCACATGGAGGCTTTGAAACCTTCGCTGAACAATTGGCCTTATACCTTGCGGATAAGGGCTGGACAGTAACAGTATATTGCCAAGAAACAGGCCCTGGAGTAATTCATGAAAGCATTTGGCGAGGAATCCGTTTAGTTCACATCCCGGTCAAGCACAACAGTGCGTTAGGATCAATTGTTTTCGATTGGTGCTCTATTTTACATACCCGTCAAGAAAAGAACCTTAAGCTGACATTAGGTTACAATACCGCTGCTTTCTCCTTCATTTATCGATTAAAAAACCTGAGTAGTTTAGTTAATATGGACGGCCTGGAATGGAAACGAGAAAAATGGAGCGCATATGAGAAAGCATGGTTGTATCTCAATGAACGTTTAGGGACATGGTTCGCAAATCACCTAATTGCTGATCATCCAGAAATAAAAAAACACCTAAGTCGACATGTTAACCCAAACAAAATATCCATGATACCCTATGGTGCAAATAAACTTGATAATTGTAACAAGGAACTATTGCATACATTTGACTTATCTCCTAACTCATACGCACTGGTTATCGCTAGACCGGAACCAGAAAATTCCATTTTTGAGATAGTTCGCTCATTTTCCCATCAAAAAAGGAACTGCAAACTAGTTTTACTGGGAAAATATGTTCCTGAACTGAATGAATATCATCGCAGAATCATGAATGTGGCGAGCAATGAGGTGCTTTTTCTGGGGTCAATTTACGATAATAAAATTGTTTCCGGTTTGCGCTATTTCTGTCGTTTATATGTTCACGGCCATACTGTTGGAGGTACAAATCCTTCTTTGGTAGAAGCAATGGGGGCTGGGTCTGCGATTCTTGCTCACGATAATAAATTTAACCGCTGGGTTACAAATAATAGCGCATGTTATTTTAAAACTGAATCGCAATGTGAAGAGATGTTCACCAGCCTGTTGGATGATAAAGATAAACTTAGCCTCCTGAAAATAGCTACTCATGAACATTTTAAGCAGAATTTTACCTGGGAAAAGATTTTACAAGATTACGAAACCTTACTGGAACAATATATATAATTTTAGGTGAACCCACTTTATTGTTGGAACCCTGCGCCTGCTGGAAGCTATTCGCATCCTGGGATTGGAACGAAAGACCCGATTTTACCAGGCATCCACCTCGGAACTGTATGGCTTGGTACGGGAGGTGCCGCAAAAAGAATCGACGCCCTTTTATCCGCGTTCCCCTTATGCCGTCGCTAAAATGTACGCCTACTGGATTACGGTAAACTACCGCGAAGCCTATGGGATGTACGCCTGCAACGGTATCCTTTTCAATCATGAATCCCCCGTGCGCGGGGAGACCTTTGTGACCCGCAAGATTACCCGGGCATTGGCCCGCATTCACCTGGGGCTGCAGGAATGTCTCTATTTGGGTAACCTGGATACCAGGCGGGATTGGGGACATGCCAGGGATTATGTGGAGATGCAGTGGCTGATGCTGCAACAGGATCAGCCGGATGATTTTGTCATCGCCACCGGCGTGCAGTATGCGGTGCGGGATTTTGTTGAGGCGGCGGCACGGGAGCTGGGTGTTTCTGTTCGCTGGGAAGGTGTTGGAGTGGATGAAAAGGGCTATGATGAACAGACCGGCAAGATGATTGTTGCCG
>JAGHBR010000503.1 GCA_021160885.1 Caldisericaceae bacterium | reverse complement strand
TTTATCCGTATACGTCTATCTTCATTTATTGAGTGTTAAGCCGTTTAGATAAAAACATAAGTAATACCATTTTTCTTTTCAATCTTTTTTATTTTTGGTATTTAAGCGGTCAACCGTATAATTACTTGTTCGGCCAAAGATAGGACAAATCGAATGGCGATTCCGGCGCATATATCATTTGAGGAATTCAAGAAAACCCTTGAAGATGTTTTTGGACAGCCATTAAACGAAAAAGCATCCTTGGCTGCGGCGGACTTCTGGAGGCATATGTCAAGGATAAGAAACGGTATAAGGACTAGGGAAACCAGCATATTAGTAGACATGCTATCCCTATCCCGGCAGTTTCCAGAATACAAGCGATATCACGCTTGGAAGGGGCTTGCAATTGTCTTGATCCCGGTGACACTGGTGGCATTCTTCTTTCACTGGCAATTTGGCGTCGTTGCAGTTCTTGTTTCTTTTGGGGCATGTACCTATGGCAACAGCATCAAGCAATCTGACGCAAGCCAGTTTGCCTCTGAACTTGTAAACGGCATTACTCAGAGCGACAGCATTGTTCCCATAGCGAAAATATGTGCTCATTACATTGCAGGGACAATTGCGCTTGTATCACATAGAATCAATGTGCATTGGCCCCTATATCCATCTTGTGTTTTAGATGGTACAAAGAGGTTCGTAAAAACGGCATGAAATGTTCTGTGCCCGAAGGTCTATCATGAGCCTACCTCTTCCATATCGATTTTTCGGCGTGTTAATAGTGGTTGGAACCTTTTTCTTCTCTGTGCCCCGAACTCTAAATAGCCAAGTGTCTGACGCCGAATATGCGACTACTAAAAAAATATACTCAGTTCTTGCAAAGTACGTATCAATCGACGACGAATTCTGGCTAATATCCAAAACAGAACTTGTGAACTACGGTGCCCTATCTATCAGACTTGAAGCTCTGTCTCGTGAATTGAACAGCATTGCTGACACAATTAAGGGAAAAGGCGAAACACAGCTACTGATGCTGCGGTATAGCAAAGCCCTTGACTTAACGATTATCGCGTTGCGTGACATATGCCGAAATATAGCAGTAGTCGCTAAAGGCCGAATAGAAAACTATCCATATGAGCGCTATGACCGCGATATAAAGATTTATAAGGAAAAAGCCAAAACCTATCAAGAGCTTGGACGGGAACTATCCGTCCATCTTTATGGCTATTGAGGTTTGGCCGTGGG
The DNA here is from genome assembly GCA_021160885.1 of Caldisericaceae bacterium. GTDB lineage: Bacteria > Calditrichota > Calditrichia > Calditrichales > Calditrichaceae > Caldithrix. The sequence continues at coordinate 3,720 of JAGHBR010000503.1, read as the reverse complement.
AGCCAACCAAGGCCCGTCACTGCACCTGACCGCAAAACGCTGGCGCGTTTGCGTCAGGTGAGTTCTTCGTTATGGATAAGAAAATGAAATATGTTTTAATACCACTTACAATGTTTTTGTGGTATTTGACCACTTATTATGGACTATACTTGGCTGTTCTTGGAATGGTGTTTATTATCTCACTGAACTGGTTTTGGCTAATAATGGGATACCTGTTTTTGATAGGCATACTATTTGGAATTTCAAGTGCTATTCCTGGTTTGTTACGTCTTCTAATTTTAAAAATTTATGGAATAAACTGGTTTTCGTGTATTGTGCATTCACTTGCTGGAGCAGTTGGAGCTGGCTTTTTTATTGTAAACTTGCCTTTATGTGTATTAGTAAGCGTAGAAGGAGATGAAGTGTTCTTCTTAACAGGAATGTGGGAAATGGCTCCTTTCAAGACAGTCTTTTTTGCCTTTACCTTTGCAGGGATTATAATCTCTTTACTTTGGTCAACTATTGTTGCTCCCATATATATTAAATTTTCAGGGGAACAGAAATAGAGAATTGTAAATGCTGTCTATAATAAATCCATTCGGCCGATCAGTTGCATCGCTGGCTGATGTCATGGACTCATGAGTACATACGTGAATGAATAGAAGATTTAGAAAGATCAATATAGGTCGGGGTGAACGCAGCAACACTAAAGTGTGGCGGTATCTCGACTTTTCAAGATTTGTGTCGCTAATCGAAAATAAAGCGATCCATTTTAGTCACGTGTCTGCTTTTGAAGACATGTACGATGGAATATTTAACTGTTTGGATAAAGACGACCATTACGATATTAAAACCAACGGTGAAATTGTACGCATAGAAGCACCTTTTCCAGGCTCCCGCAAAGCAGAGAATTTAGATAGTGCCAAGGAGTTCATCACGTTGTACCATCAGGTGATTCTTCGTGCTACTGGCGTGAGTTGCTGGCGTATAGATGATCAGGAATCGCATGGCATGTGGCGGATTTTCGTGAAAACCGATGAAGGTTTAGCCATCGAGTCCTCTCTAGAAAAGTTGACTGGATCTGTTTCAGTAGGGGAACATCGCTTCATGCTAGGGAAAGTGAAGTACATCGATTATGCAAAGCAAAAAATACCAATTAAACACCTCATGAACGCTTTCTTCTACAAAAACAGGTATTTTGAACACGAGAAGGAATTACGTCTCATATGTTACAGAATTGATGGCGTCACGTCAGGCCCGGTTGCTATGCCAAACTACAGGCCCCTGCCACCAGGCGGGCTGGATTTACCGGTAGATGTTTCTAAGCTGATAAATGCGATCTATGTTTCACCTTATGCACCCAAATGATTTGGTGATCTTGTGGAACGAATGCTCCAAAGATACGAATTAGATATTCCAGTCTGTCCGTTGAAAATCGTATTGCGAAGGCCATAACCTTGCTGCTGCAGGGGACGGCGAAAAAGCATGCCGCCCCTGAGCAGGTTATGGGATTATAAGTATGACGCTTGATATTCCTTTCGACGCTCAACTAGATTCTACTTTCCACAGGATGTGTGGGGCTGCTTGTCTATCAATGATTTACAAATATTATGGAATAAGTGACGATCAAAAGACTGTTTGGCAGCGAATCGCACAACCGGATAACAACGGAAATCTATATGCCCGTACTTTCAGACTTTGTGCTGATCTGCTCTGTAACGGTATTCATTCTGTTATCATTAAAGCTGTCAACCCTTTGAGAGTCTTGAGCATATGCAACCACAATGATTTTAGTGCTATTCTGTGTTACAGATTAAATAAAAAATCTAATGCTGGGCATTTTACCGTTTTTGAAAAATTAAAAAACGACTACGTAATTGTAAACGACCCATTTCAACGTAAGGACCGAAGAATATCTAAGAAAACAATTCTAAAATTATGGCAGCCTACCGATGGGAATGAAGTTGTCGGGAATATATTAATTCCCCTTACTATGAATTGTGCTGATAAGAATATATGTTCAGCATGTAATAAGGAAATTCCTTCGTCAATGATTTGTCCTGAATGCAAATCAGATAATTCTATACCATTGAAACCAACTGAGGTGCTGGGATGCACAAATGATGACTGTTCACAGAAAACATGGGAGTTTATTGTTTGTCCATTTTGTGACGGGAGGATATATCACGTCCCATAACATCACGGTGGACCTCACCGTCTGTATATCTGTTGAAGCGATTCGGAAATACTCCAGGTCATAATCCTTTAGGGACCTATGAGATATGCCAGGGCTAAAGGCGGGAGGTCACCTTCACGTTGGACACATAAAAGATATGGAGCGCAATATGGAAAGAATTCCAGAAGACTCAGATAGAGAATATCGAATTCATGATGAGGCTGTTGTTGATGCATATGGAGAAGAAGAGCGAGCAATGGGATGGGATTACTATATGGATGACAAGCTTCATCGCCCTTTTAAAGCCAAATGTATTGCAAAACGTAGAATTTCACCTTTACAAGAGGGAGAAGAAGTAGAAATTCAAGGGATGGCTCCAGAAGATGAATGTATGAAGGAAATCTTTATTGAAATTAATTGGCAAGGAAGACAATTAGCAGTGCCTTTATCTCAAATAGAAGCGATTGAAGAAGTTGAAGAGGAAACGCAGGAAGCTATTGAAGATTGGCATTACTGGGCAGCAAGAGGATACCAATATTGACAAATGAAAAAAAGCGATGATTTAAAAGTTTTCCTTTCGAATAGGAACTCCACATGCGACGAGTGTGGTGAGGAATTAGGCCGTAAAGCATGGATTACCCTGGAAGAAGGAAAAGGAGCATTGTGTCTGTCATGTGCGGATCTAAATCACCTGATTTTTCTTCCTTCAGGAGATACTGCGCTCACTAGACGAACACGAAAATACTCTACATTGATTGCTGTTGTCTTAAAATGGAGTCGGGCACGCAAGAGATACGAAAGACAAGGACTGTTAGTTGAAGAACAAGCATTAGAACAAGCTGAACAAGAATGTTTAGCTGATAGTGAGGTGAGAACTCGTAGAAGAGAACGAGCAGCGGAAAGAAGAGCAGGATTAGATGAACAATATGTCAGGAGCTTTGCAGAAAGGGTGCGAGGGTTATTTCCCTGTTGTCCTCCTAATAGAGAGAATAAAATTGCAGAATATGCTTGTTTGAAATACAGTGGTCGCATTGGTCGCAGCGAATCTGCTAAACAACTTGATGAAAAAGCCATACAATTAGCGGTTATTGCTCACATCCGGCATACTGAAACCAAATATGGTGAGCTATAAGCAAAAAGTTATGAAAGGTGGGAGGCAAGAGAACAAGTAATGGCGAAGGTTGACCAGATTATAAATAGATGGGTTATCCAAATTTGACAAACTTATTTTAGTGGCGTACATATACAATATATTTTATACGTCATTATATTTGGAGGTGCTATATGAATTCTAAATTAACGTTACGGCTTGATGAAGATTTAATTCAAAGTGCAAAGTCATATTCAGCTAAAACCGGTAAATCTGTTTCTAAAATTGTTGCTGACTATTTTGCGCTCATTGACAAGAAGTTATCAGGTAAGAAAAGAGAAATTTCTCCTCTAACATCCTCTCTGAGGGGGTCACTCAAAAAAGGAAAGGTGTCAGAAGAAGATTATAAAAAATACCTTGAAGAAAAATATTTATGAATATTTTATTTGATACCAACGTTGTTCTTGATGTCTTG
>JAGHBR010000220.1 GCA_021160885.1 Caldisericaceae bacterium | reverse complement strand
TATATCGTTTTAAGTTTAACCCCATGCAACAGCCTGGCAGGCGGGAATCTCTAAGTTATTGTAAATATTAGATTCCGCATCAAGTGCTGAATGACAGGTTTGGAGAATTCCCGATTTTTTCAAAGGTCTCAGAATAATTTGATTCTTTCATTTTTTTGAATTTAATTGATTGGTTAAATATGTTGAGATAGTCCTAAAACATTTTTCTACTTGACCAGGAGGACGATGCATGGAACATTTTGGATTTTGGTCAATTTTTCCGCCGCTCTTGGCGATTCTGTTAGCCATTAAAACCAGGCAGGTTTTTCTTTCTTTATTTTTTGGCATCTGGTTTGGTTGGGTAATCATTAAACAGGGGAATCTGTTTTACGGAACATTAGCCAGTATTGACGCGCTGGTTGATGTGTTTAAAGAGCCGAGCAACACGCGTACCATTATGTTCAGTGCATTAGTTGGTGCTTTGATTACTTACATTCAACGTTCAGGTGGAGTGGATGGTTTTATCAATTACATTAATCGCTTTCTGCATTTTTTAGAAAATAAAAAAAGCGGAAACAGCCGACGTACCGTGCAATTAATGGCCTGGGCTACAGGAGTCATTATTTTTGTTGAATCGAGCATCAACGTATTAACAGTAGGTTCGATTTACCGCCCTATTTTTGATCGGATGAAAATTCCAAGGGAAAAACTGGCTTACATTGCAGACTCGATTTCAGCCCCAACTTGTATTTTAATTCCCCTGAATGCTTGGGGAGCGTACATCATGGGGTTACTTCTGGCTCAGGGACTTACTAATCCATTTAAAATAATGCTTCATGCCTACCCATTAAATTTTTATCCTTTTCTGGCCATGGCTATGGTTTTGCTGGTTATTATTACACAAAAAGACATTGGCCCGATGAAAAAAGCTGAACTCAGAGCCAGAAAAGAAGGAAAAGTTATTGCAGACGATGCCGTACCCATGATGTCCAATGAAATCGTAAGCATGAGCATGAAAGAAGGAGCAAAACCTAAAGCACGCAATATGTTAATACCCATTGCCACCATGGTGTTTATGATGCCCATTGGCCTTTTTTATTCCGGCTGGAGTCAATTGCAAGATGCAGGACAACTTTCATTTACGCAGCTTATCTTTGAATCCATTGGTCAGGGCTCCGGTTCTAAAGCCGTGCTCTGGGCAGTGCTAACCGCATTGCTGGTGGCTGCCATCATGTACCGTTCTCAAAAGATTTTCAAGCTACAGGAATTAATTGATTTGCTTTTTAAAGGCGTAGGCGGTTTGATTCCTTTAGCCCTGCTAATGATGCTGGCCTTTGCCATTGGCAAACTTTGCCGTGAACTGGGCACTGGCCTTTACGTGGCCGAACTGGCCAAACAATGGCTCAGTCCTCATTTTGTGCCTTTTATTATTTTTCTTGTCTCCTGCTTCATTGCTTTTTCAACCGGAACTTCCTGGGGCACATTTGCCATCATGTTAGCTATTGCCATCCCCATGGCTCAAAACATGCAGGTCAATATTCCGTTGGTTGTAGGAGCCGTGTTAGGTGGAGGGGTATTTGGCGATCATTGTTCGCCCATCTCCGATACAACCATCATTTCTTCGATGGCCTCAGCCAGCGACCATATTGATCATGTAAAAACGCAATTACCTTATGCTCTATTAGCTGGCGGAGCTGCGGCTTTCATTTATTTAGTCATTGGTTTGGTTTCTTAAAGGGGGAATTTGCCTTCAAATTAATCATTAAATATGCTCCAATACATAAGAGCAATGGCACGATAGTAAACTAAAAATAGAAATTTTAATGATTACTATTTTTACTCAATAAATGACTATTTAAGTGATTGCTTTCTTTTTTACTAACACTATTTACCTTATTTATGTTTGCCGATTAGCAAGTCGCAAGTGATCTGATAAAAGATTGGTGGAATGGTCATTCCACTAACACGTAAGTTTAATGCGTTTCATTATTTTAATTGAATGAAAGCTTTGAAAAAATAATAAGAAATGAATAATTTTGAATATTTTTTTATACTTTGGTTTAGTTTTTAACTCACCCTCTTACCAAGGCTATCTTACATATTTTCAACTTCTTAAATCCCCCTCTCTTTAATAAAGAGAGGGGGAAAGAGGGGGTGAGTTTTTTAATAAAAATTATTATTTCAAAGCTTTCTGAATAAAAGTAGAAACAAAATCAGATCAAACTAAATGCATTATTTATTATTGACAAATTTTCGTTTTGGTCTTACTTCGCTTTTGGCCAATTTGCAGGCTTCCACCAATTCATCAATTTGGGCTTCAGCCAGGGCAATGTAAGTATCAGCAGCCCCATAGTACATTTTTAACGTTCCATTGTCTTCAGCAATAGTGCCGCAAGGAAAGACAACATTCGGTACATCACCGGTACGCTCGTAAACCTCTTCCGGGCCAAAAATAAAATGAGGTGTGTAACCAATAATTTTCTCAGGATGTTCGAGGTCAAGTAATAAAGCTCCTACTCGATACAATTTTCCACTACCAGTCGTTTTAACACCATGATACAATAAAAGCCAGCCATCTGGTGTTTTAATAGGTGGAGTGGAAATCCCCAATTTGTTAGGACTCCAGCCAGGTTCGGGCGCCAGCAAAACCTTAGCCCCGCCCCAGTGAATTAAATCCGGTGAAAATTGAATCCAGATGTCCCCTCTGGCGCCGCCAAAACCGCTGGGACGATCAATCATAACGTACTGGCCATTGATTTTTTCAGGAAACAATACAGCATCTTTGTTGTCCACTTCAGTAATTAAGGCCAGACGTTCAAAGTGTTCAAAATCCTCGGTTACACCAATACCAACTCGTGGACCGTGTGGTCCAAAAGCCGTGTAGGTAATAAAATACTTGCCTTCCAATTCGGTTATTCTTGGGTCTTCCACGCCGTAACGTTCGTAAATTTCAAAAGCAGGATCTTTCGAGGGCACAATCCAGGGCTTGTTATCGACTTTAAAATTGTAACCGTCTTTGGATCGAGCCTGGGTCAGGTGGCTATAGCCACGCAAATCTTCCACACGCAGTAAAAGCAGGTACTCATCATTAAACTTAACTGCGGCTGCATTAAACACTGTATTGCAAGGGTACGGAATATCATCCCGCGAAATAATCGGATTTTGGGCATAGCGTTTAAACGGTTTTAAAAGATTGATTTGCATGGCGCCTCCTTCCAGTTTTTTTACTCAATCCAGATGGTCCGCTCTTCTAACAACGGGTCTTTAGATAAATCCTGATAGATTTTTAAATGCCGTTCAGCAACTTTTTTCCATGAAATCACTTCTCTTACATATTTCAAGGCATTGCCGGAAAATTTACGAGCCAGAGATTCATCGTTTAAAATAGTCGTAATGTTCTGGATGTAATCTTTTTCTGAATTGCTAACCAGCCCGCATTCCGCCCGTTTCATGATGTGCTGCATGGAGCCGCTGTTGCTGACCACAAGCGGCTTTCCAAACGCCAGGCTATGAGCCAGAATGCCGCTCTGAGAATTGATTTTGTAAGGCAATACGACCACATCGGCGGCCGATAAAATGGTGTCAAATACTTCTTGTTCCAGTTGCCCTCTAATAACAAAGATGCGGTCTTTAACAGGTGAATTCTCAATTTTCTTAAACAACATGGTTCGGTAATCACGGTATTCGTACCCACGAACTTTACCGGCCAAAACCAGAATAGCATCAGGTACACGTTTGACGATTTCTGGAAATAAATCCACAATCAGTTCAAAATTTTTACTGGGCCTGAAATAACCAATCATTAAGACAACTTTCTTATCTGTTGGTAAGCCGATCCGGGCTTTGGCATTTGGAACTGGCGCTACTTCCCTTGCACCATGCTCAATAACATGAATTAAATCAGGATTTGTAGCAGGAAAATTTTTTAACAGGTAATCTTTCTGGTAGCCTTCATGAACAATGACCGCACTTGAATTGTGCAGGATATTGCTCAGTACAATGTTTTGTTCCTCTTTCATTTCATAGTAAACGGTGTGCAAGGTGGTTACCACAGGCACACGATTCATTTTAAAAAGCGTAATGAGCGGCACTACCTGTAAACCATAATGTTTTCCAAAAAGGCCAAATTCATGCTGAATATGAACCAGATCCGGAGAAAAGCGCATCATGGTTGAAAAGGCTTTTTCAGCCAAATCATTGTCTTCATAATCAAAAACGGGAAATACCTGCGGGCCACTCCCCCCAAAATGAGAGACAACATAAACATCCTGACGCAAATCACGAAGCGCATCTGTTAAAAATTTAGAATAGGTGGCGATACCGCATTCAATTGGCGGATAGGTACTGATGAATCCGATACGCATCCTTCAGCTCCTTTCCCTTTAATTAAATGCTATCCATTAGATTCACAATTTTAAAGCCAGGATACAAAATTAAAATCTACTTTTTTCATTTTAACGAAAGAAAAAAAACTAATCGCATCACAAACGCAT
>JAGHBR010000090.1 GCA_021160885.1 Caldisericaceae bacterium | reverse complement strand
GGCTGCGCCTGAAATAGGAAGATGACCTTTAAACAATACTCTGTCAAAACATGAATAAATTTCTACTATGTTTTGTTCAAATTTTTTCTTAAATTTATTCATAAACACCTCCAGGGAAGTGATACGTAAAATTATTAAATTGGTAATTTAATACAAAAATCATCTTCCCTGGAGTTTTTTTGGGTTGCGGCTATGCTGCCTTAGAAAATAGAGTGTATAAAAATGAGCCTTTTATCCAACTTCGTTTTTTACCCTTAATTTCGTTTCGATCATTTCCGAATGATCCAATCCTAGCAAATTGGTAATTTTACGCATCAGCGCATCTTCGTATTTATCGACCCGGCCATCGGCAAACACAATGCGCCACAAATTGGTTAAGATTTGCAAACGTTGGTCGCGCTCTAAATGATCTTTGAGCAAAGAAGCAAATTGCCAGATGTCCTGTCGCTGGTCTCTGTTCTGTTTGGCTTTATTAAGTAGCTGATTGATTTCTTCCTGAGTCAGGTCGAACAGGTTGCTTAAAGCGTCGGTCAATTGTTTTTCCTCATCGGGATGGATTTCAAAATCAGCGTAAACCATTTCCAGAAAAAGACCGGCCGTGGCCACCATTAAGTCACGCTCATCAACCTGCTTCCGATCCGCTTCTTCATTTAATATTTTTTCTAAAAACTTAAACATGGTTACTTGCCTCACTGTGTTTGTCCGGATTGTTTTTCAAGCAAATCTGCATACGACTCAGCAATTAAATTTGTTTCGGAAATTTCAAAATGTTTAAGTAAAAAGGCAACTTGCTCACGGCAAACTTGCGCCGGATGCTGCTCATCGACCACGGCTTCAAATTCCAAAAAGTTGCCAAGCTGTTTTACCCTGTCCAGATGGATGCGCACATTTTGCCAGAGGAAAATTGTCCTTTCTTTTTCCACAACCAAACGAGTGCCGAGCATCTTTTCTAAAAGTTTTTTTGTGGTTTTAACATCACTAACCGGCAAAAGAATGTAGTTGGAATCTTTGGCAGCTGTCTGATCGCCGCGCAGGTATGGAATTAACATGCTGCCGCTCAGGGAAGATTCCCGCAATTTTAAGCGCCCTTCTGGCACATTAAAATAGGTGTCTACCTGATGATCTTTTCCCAGCAATCTGGACTGTAAGGATTTGGCTTTTTGCTGTCCGGCATTTAAATCCGGGTAATACGCTTTGATTTCAATATTTTGGCTCATGGAAAACCTCAATAAACAGAAAAGCCGGACACAACAGGTCCGGCGGCTTCAATCCTAAACTGTTCGGCCGGAATATTTTTGCAAACCTTCGGCCAGAATGTGCATGGCCTTTTTGATGTCCTCCACATTCAGCACGTAAGCAATGCGCACTTCGTCTTTGCCCAGGCCTGGTGTGGAGTAAAATCCATTGGCCGGAGCAATCATTACGGTTTCGTTATTTACGTTGAAATCGGTCAACAACCACTGGGCAAATTTGTCGGCATCATCCACGGGTAGTTTTACTACCAGGTAAAAAGCGCCTTTGGGCATGGGAGCCACCACGCCGGTTATTTCGCGCAGCATTTTGACCATTACGTTACGTCGTTCGGTGTATTCATGAATCACTTCATCAAAATATTCCTGCGGGGTGTCAATACCGGCTTCAGTTCCGATTTGTTCGATGGTCGGCGGACAAAGCCGCGCCTGCCCGAACCGTAAACAGGCATCAATTACCTGCTGATTTTTAGAAACAATCATACCAATACGCGCGCCACAGGCTGAGTAACGTTTGGAAACACTGTCCAGCATAATGGTACGATCTTCGATACCTGGCAGGTGCATGACAGAGGTGTGCGTTAAACCATCGTAAACAAATTCGCGGTAAACTTCGTCCGAAAGCAGGAACAGATCGTGTTTTAAAACGATTTCTTTTAAGGTTTCCAGTTCTTCCTTTGAATAAACATAACCGGTCGGATTATTGGGATTGCAAATCAAAATGGCCCGCGTACGGTCGGTAATCTTTTCGGCAATCGACTCAATAGGCGGCAGTTGAAAGTCGTTCTCGATTTTTGATGTAATGGGCACGATTTTAACGCCAGCCTCTACCGCAAAGCCGTTGTAATTGGTGTAAAACGGTTCGGGGATGATAATTTCGTCTCCCGGATCGCAAATGGCCATCATGGCAAAAATGATCGCTTCGCTTCCGCCGGTGGTGACCAGAATATTTTCGTAAGTAACGTCAATATCAAAGCGCCGGTAGTACTCAGCCAACTTTTTGCGCAAAGAGGTAAGTCCGGCTGAGGGCCCATAAGCTAACACCGGCATGTCAAGATTCTTAATGGGATTGAAAAAAGTGTCAGGAGTTTTAATGTCTGGTTGACCAATATTTAAATGGTAAACATGAATGCCCTTTTCTTTGGCCTGGTCGGCAAAAGGAACCAATTTGCGAATGGGCGAAGGAGGCATTGCCTGTCCACGATTTGATAGTATTTTCATTGCTGCATTCCTCTTGTAAATTTTTATTCGTGAAATTGTGAATTTACAAATTTGTTAAAGGTTAAGCAATAAACAGTTTAATCGCTTTTTTCTCTCCAGTGGATTTAAGTTTTAAACCGGCTTTCAAATGAAATTCTTTTTTTGAAAGAATGTTGAAGGTTGAATTTTGAATGGTTTTCAATGTGATTAATCGATGGCAGTGTATTTTCAAATTGAAGAATAAGCCACCGAAGAGCACCGAAAACCACCGAAATAATTTTTATAAATTTTGCCAAAAGACGCAGATTACGTTTAAACATTCAACCAAAATACCCTTAATCCTTATACCCTTAAACCCTTAACCTTTTACCTAAAGCGCAAATCACGTCCCTCGGCTATTTTTTAAGCTGTTTTTGCACCCACTTTTCCAGGCCCCCGGCTAAAATAATTTCCTGAGCTGCTACGCCAAATGGGCGAATCGGATAAACCCTGTCTTCTACTTTTAGCTGGCCTTTGCTGAAATCGATTTCTGCCTTTAGCTCCGTGCGAATGGTCAATTGATCACTGCCAAAACGCTGTTTTAAATCTTTGCTTAATTCAGGTGCTTCAATAACCATGAAGCCATTGTTAATTGCGTTGCGTTTGTAGGTTTCGCTAAAAGACCCGGCCAGCGCCATCTGGATGCCTACGTATTTTAAAGCCGTGGCAGCTTGCTCACGGGAACTACCGGTACCAAAGTTAAAACCGCCCACTAAAATGTCGCCTTTCTTCATCATTTTGACAAATTGTGGGTCATAATTTTCCATCACCACCTGCGCCTGTTGTTCAGGAGTAAAATCGTCGATGTAAGTGTATTTGCCGGGGTAAATTCCATCGGTGTTTAAATTATCCTGAGGACAAAAGAGCAATTCGCCTTCGATTTTGGTAGGGAAGCCTGGCAGAATTTTTACATCTACACTCTTTTGAGCAGGGGCCGGATTGATTTTAATTTGCGTTTTGGGCTGCTCTGTCGGAATCTCAAACGGGCTGTCAATCTTTCCGCTGATGGCCGAAGCCGCAACCACTGCGGGCGAAGCAAGATAAGCCTGAGCGTTCCTGGAGCCCATGCGCCCTTTAAAATTACGATTGGTTGCCGAAATACCAACCTCGCCATCTTCCAAAAGACCGGCGCCTAATCCAATGCAGGGACCACAGCCAGGCGGCAGCGGAATGGCGCCCGCATCAAGCAAGGTTTGCCAGTAGCCTAATCGTTCAGCCTCTTTTTGTACTTCGCTCGAGGCAGCCGCAATGTAAAATTTAACGTGATCAGCCACTTTTTTACCTTTAACCACTTCGGCCGCCTGGGCAATATCTTCCAACCGACTGTTCACACAAGAAACCAGATAGGCCTTGTGGATTTTTATATTCTTGCCGGCCAGTTCGCTAACCGGCGTAACCACTTTAACAGTGTCAGGTCCGGCCACATGCGGTACAACGCTAGCCAGATCTAAAACCAGTTCTTTTGCGTAGTAGGCCTGTTCATCCGCATGTGGAATGTCGTTTTCCAGTTCTTTGATTCTTTTTTCATTCAGTCTCGGATGCTCACCATGTCCATCAGCATCCGAAGCCACCCCGGCCAGCCCGCGTTTTTTTACATATTCCGCCCGTTGCCGTAACCAGGCAATCGTCTTTTCATCAACCGGGAAAACACCGGCCAGCGCGCCCCATTCGGTGGTCATGTTGGCAATGGTCAGTCTTTGGTCAATGGACAGGTGCTGAACCCCATCGCCGGTAAATTCAATGGCGTGGTTTAACACTTCGTCTTTATTAAAATAACCGGCCAGCGTAATAATGACATCCTTGCCTGTTACACCGGGGCGGAGTTTGCCGGTTAAAACCACTTTGACCACCGGAGGAATTTGCCACCAGGTTTTGCCTGAAGCCCAGATGGCTGCCGCATCTGTACGTACCACAGGCGTGCCCAAACAACCAAGACCGCCGTACATATTGGAATGGCTGTCTGAGGCTACCACCATGGCGCCCGGCCAGGCGTAACCTTCTTCTACCATGATTTGATGGCCAATACCCCGGCCAGCCGGGTAAAAATCGGCGCCCATTTCCCGCGAAAAGTCTTCAATTTTCCGGTATTTTTGCAGATTTTTTTCAGACTTATCCTGAATATTATGATCAAGGGTGTGCACCACCTGGCGCGGATTGAAAAATTGGTTGACGCCAATTTTTTTGAATTTGGGAATCACAGCCCCTGTGTTGTCATGTGTCATAACATAAGCCGGTTGAATCATCAGGTAATCACCAGCATGGACTTGCTGGCCAGCTTCTAAGTCAACAGTAAATTTTTGCGCGATTTTTTCAATCAGGTTCTGAGGCATGATTTTTACTCCTCATTTCTTTGATTAATTGGTCAAAATTACAAAAGGAATTGTTTCAATTCAAAATAAGAAGTTTTCTACAAGCCCCAAAAATTATTTTTGAAAAATAGAATAAAATTGCTATTTTTATTTTTTTTTCTTGCACTTTTCAGTTTATCAATTAAAGGGATTTAAATTGTTACTTCGCAATGCTCTTCTGGTATTGAGCATATTGATTTTTTTACATTCTCAGGTTGGCGCCAAAAATGGTCATTCTTATCCGGATGTAATTGAAGCTTTAAAGGTAGAGCATTCTCCTATATTGGATGGAATTTTAAACGAACCTTGTTGGCAAAAGGCTCATAAAATCTCCAACTTTACCCAGCGGGAATTGAACGAAGGCCAACCTGCCACCGAACGTACTGAAGTGGCCGTGGTTTACACTAAAACCGATTTATACATTGGGGTTTGGTGTTACGATTCTGAACCGCAAAAGATTATTGCCAAAGATATGAGAAGAGACTTCCATTACGGCGCTGAAGATAATTTTGAAATCGTTTTGGATACCTATCACGACCGACGCAATGGCTATTTGTTTGTCATTAATCCAAATGGCGCACGCAGCGATGCTTTAATTGGCGACGACGGAAAACAAATCAATCGCAGCTGGAACGGAGTGTGGGATGTGGCCACCCAAATCACTAATCAGGGCTGGTTTGCTGAAATCGTAATCCCTTTTTCAACATTAAATTTTCCGGAAAAACAAGAGCAGGTTTGGGGAATTAATTTTGAGCGCAATGTACGACGCAAAAAAGAACAATTGCTCTGGCAGGCCTGGGCGCGTGATTACGATCTTGAAATGCTCTCGCTGGCCGGTGAGTTACGGAGCTTGCATGGCATTAAAAATCCTGATCCGTGGGAATTTAAACCCTACGCCACCTTGGGCTTTCAAAATGAAAGTGAAACCGGCTTTGACAAGGTTACCAGGCTGGGTGGTGATCTGAATTACCGCGTCACTTCCAATATGAAACTGAATTTAACGGTTCATACCGATTTTGCTCAGGTAGAAGCAGATAGGGCTAAAATCAATTTAAGTCGCTTTTCTCTTTACTTTCCGGAAAAACGCCAATTTTTTCTGGAAGGCCAATCTGTTTTTGATTTTAGTATTGATCGTCGAGCGCAGGTATTTTACAGCCGAAGAATAGGCCTTCATGAAGGCGAAGAAGTGCCGATTATTGGCGGTTTGCGATTGTTGGGCAAAGCAGGAAAAACCAACATTGGCGCCCTGTCCATCCAAACAGATGCAAAGGATAGTCTGAAGTCCACCAACTATTCGGTCATTCGCATTAAACAGGATGTATTTAAGCAGTCCTATGTGGGCGTGATCGCTACAACTAAAAATGCCAAAGATACTTCTAATTTTGTGGCCGGTATTGATTTTGGCTATGCCACTTCTGATTTTTTGGGTGATAAAAACTTGCGAATTGGGGCGGCATTTGCTGGTTCTAAAACCGATGGCCTGGCAAATCAGGAAAATTTAGCTTACAAGGTTTATTTAAGCCTACCTAATGATTTTATTGAGTACGATCTGGCCTACCGGGTAGTAGAGAAAAACTTTAATCCTGAAATCGGCTTTTTACGCAGAGAGAATTACCGCCATTTTTACACGGAACTTCAGTTTAATCCGCGACCTGTTTTTGCGCCCTGGGTTCGCAAATTTGAATTTAAGCCTCTGGATGTGGATTATTACTGGAACAATGAAACCGGAGAATTGGAGTCGTTTGAAGCCGAATGGCGCCCGCTTGGCCTTGGAACCAAAAGCGGGGAATGGTTTGAATACAATATTCAACGGGTTTTTGATCGCCCGGACGAAGCATTTACTTTGCATGACACGCTGGAAATTAAACCAGGGCGTTATTGGAATACGCGTCACGAATTACAACTGTTCACTTTTGGTGGCCGGCGCTTGTTTGTGGTGAATAAAACCAGCTTGGGCGGTTATTACAATGGGAAACGTACTTCCAGTAAGATTATGATGCGTTTTAATGTGAATAAACATCTAAATTTGCATGGCGATTATGAATGGAATCACCTTGATTTTAAGGGAAACCAATTTAATACGCATGAAGTTGGCGGGCGGCTGGAATATGCTTTTAATCCTAAATTGATTACATCATTGTACGGGCAGTGGAATAGCGATGATAAGGAGATTCTGCTGAATTTCCGCCTAAGCTGGATTCCGGTAATTGGCAGCGATTTCTATTTTGTCATCAACCAGGTTTTAGACACTTCCGATTCTAAAATTAAATCTCAAAATATTGCCGTGCTTTCCAAAATTGTCTGGCGCTTTGTGCCTTAAAAGCTCATTTGGGAAACCAGCAACCGTTTTAAGGACTGAGCCGGCGCGTAATCCGGCTTTAAATTTAAAGCCTTGTTGCAATCAGCCAGAGCCTTGGGAAAATCCTGCAGATCATAATAGGTCAGCGCCCTCATGTGGTAGCCTTCGTGCTGATATGCATCCACTTCCAGCGAATGATCAAAATCCTTTAAGGCCAGGTCGTATTTTTTCAGCATGCGGTAAGCCAGCCCGCGATTGTTCAAAGCCCGCAAATTTTGAGAATCAAATTTGTAAGCCTGATTAAAATCTTTAATCGCTTTTTCATAATCGCCCTGCACAAAATAGGCCATCCCCCGATGATTGTAAACAATGGAACGAATAGCCGGTTTTAGCTTCTGCCTTAAAATCTGACTGTAAATTTCGATGGCTTTGGGGAACTGTTGTTTACTGTGCGCTTCCAAAGCTTCGAACAATTGTTTTTCTACATTTGATTTAGAAATAATGGCCGAAGGCAGTTCAACGTTTTCGTAAGCTTTGTGACCATTGCCAGGAATGACTGAACCATTGGGCAGCAGAATTTTTTGTGTCATGCTGTAATCACATTTCTCGCGAAGGGTTTTGATAGCTTTCTGGTAATCACGAATTTCCTGAAAAATGATATCGCTCAAAGTCAATGTGGCATTAAGTGAAGCTAACTTACGTTTAATGGATTCATTGAGCATGGTAAAATTGGCTTTGTAAATCAGTTCGTGTTCCACTTCGGCCCAGGCATCCTGTAAAATGGTGCGTAATTGAATTTCGCAGGTTCGGCCACTGTAAGGAATAAAACCGTTGAATTGTTCTTCGGGCAATTCAATGGTTAAATGAATGGACTGATAACTAAATTCATTGACGGGCTTACCAGCGCTCTTATGCTCAATTTCAATTACATGAAAATGTTGTCTAATCAGCGATTCGACCTGTTCAATATCTTCCAAAAAAGGACAAATAATACGTAAGCCGATTAAATCGTTAATAATGATCGGTTGAATTTCTTTCTGGCGGTAGCGGATCAGCTTTTGAAAATAAGAGTCAAAGCTTTTTAGTCGGTATTTAATGTTAAAATTAATGTCTGTTTTGATTAGCAACTTTTTTAATTGGCGATGCAGGCGGTTCAAGTTGTTTTCGTAGTCATGCCGGTAACGTTCGTACAAAATCAACAATCTCTGGCGTTCGGAAATGGAAGGTTTAAACTGAACGAGTGTTTCCATTTTAATGTTTCCCTTTTTGTTTCTACTTTTAGCCAGGAAAGTAATTTAATATTAAAATTTTTTAACTACAAAGTTTTGATCGGATTAACAAATTTTTCAAAGATCTGAAATTTAAGAAAATTTTTACGCCCAAAATGGCCGTTTGTTCGAAAAATCGAAATTTCCCCACACCATTTACGAGAACTAAATTCCATTAATTCTGTAAAGTTTAAGACGGTTCGGAATCAACGTCCAATTAGCAGTGGTTCAAGATTGTCCGTATTTAAAAAAACGACATCTGAAGAAAGTTGCTTTTCATTGGTAGGATGTTCAAATAAAAAGAGCTGGCTCCCGCTTTTTAACAATTGATCAAAATAAGCCTGCAGGCGCCCCCCAGGTTGGATGTAAAAGAATAAAACTTTTTGACAATGACTGAAGATCAAATTGTCTCTTTTACTTACCAATCCCTGATTGGGACGCTGCTGGCTGGTTTCCGGCGAAATGATCAATAATTTATTTTCGTTGAGCAGGGCCTGTTGCCAGCTTTCCAGTTTTAAATGGTTGATTTCGCGAGCAAAGTACTGAATCAGATTGGCGGTTGCCTGCGGATTAAAAAGCGTGAGTAGTTGTTTTTCCAGATTTGATTGCCAGCCGCCGGCCAGGCTGATGGGCAATTGCAATAATTCACTAAAAAAGGCAAGGGCGGGTTCAAATAATTCTTCCGGTGTTTCGCGTGAGGCAAAAACGGCCAGCTTGTTCTGGCTTAACAATTCAATATTGCCCCTTGAATGAAACACCAGTCTGGGTAAATGGGCGTCAAACATAGCCACACTCCCGATTAATCTTTCCGCAAAAAAGATAAGGCTTTTAAATAGTTGTTTAAACGTTGCCGATCGGCAGGGGTAATTTCTTTTAAGCGAGTTACATCCAGATTGTCCTTTAAATCAGCCATTTTAACCTGCCGGGCCAGTTTATTTTGAGCGACACGTTCAAGATAAGCAAAATAGTCTTCCCCGTCTCTTTTGGTAAGGCAATCTATCGCCTGTAAAATTTCATCCTCAAAACCAGCCTGACTCAATTCGTTTAAGGTCATTTCCGAATCTTCAAGCACGTCATGCAACAAAGCCACAATTTAGCCCTTGAGTCTTCCATTTGCACCATTACGCGTAAAGGATGCAAAATGTAAGGTTGATCAGCCTTGTCCTTCTGACCGGCGTGGGCTTTTAAAGCGAGCGCCAGCGCCTTTTCCAGTGCAGTCATTTTATGGCAATGGATTTCCTTTTACGTCTACTATCTGAAGTTCGTATTTTTCTTTCAAAGGTTTTTCAACCATGGTTCGGTCGCCGACCAAAACCACCTGCATCTGCTCCAGATGAAGATACTTTTGCGCCGCCTCATTTACCTGTTCCACCGTTACCTGAGCTAACTTTTCGCGAAACGTGCGATAATAATCAGCCGACAGGTTGTAGGTTACCAGATTGGCGATGGCATCGCTGATCTGGTCAATGGTTTCAAAGGCCGTCGGGAAAACGCCAATTAAATAACCAGCCGCACTGCGCAATTCATCTTCACGCACACCTTCGGCTTTAAGTTTTTCGGTTTCTTTAAAAATTTCATCCAGCGCCGGGGCAATAAATTCGGACTGGATGGAAGCTGAAATAAGCAACAGGCCTAATTGTGGCCTGAAAGCAAGTTGGGAATGGATACCGTAGGTGTAGCCATGTTTTTCCCGTAAATTGAGATTTAAGCGCGACAGAAAGTAACCACCAAAAACCTCGTTCAAAAGTTTTAATTTAAAAAAATCCGGATGCTGACGTGGTGGCGTGAACTGACCGATGCGTAATTCGATTTGGGCGGCATTGGGTTTGTGAACCAGAATAATGTGACGTTTTTCGGGCTCTTTAAAGTGGATTTGCATTTGGGGTTGTAAATAGGATTCTTCTTGTTTTACAAAATATCGATCTCGCAACTGTACGGCTTCTGTTTCAGTAATGTTTCCGGTAAAAATCAGCGTAGGTTGTCGTTTCAGTAAAACATTTTTGTAAAGCTGGTGCAATTGAGCTAATTCAATTTTTTCAATGGTAGAAGTCAGCCCTTCGATGGGCTGACCGTAACGATGATTTTGAAACAGATGACGCAATAACCGTTCGTTAGCCAGCCGACCCGGCATGTCTTTGATTTGTAGGCGATCGATTAAAACTTCCTGCTTTAAGCGATTGAATTCCTTTTCCGGCAGAATGGATTCGTAAATGATTTCACTGCTCAATTCGAGACCTTCAGCCAGATGTTTTTTTAAAATATTTAATTCAAAATAAAATCCGCTCCAGCTGAGATGAACATTGTAATGTGCGCCCAGGTTTTCAAACTTTTCGGCAATTTGCGTGCTGTTCCATTTTTGCGTGCCTTCCAAAAGCAAATGCGAAAGCAGATTTGCCTGTCCTTCTTTGCCGGGTTCATCGTCCATGGGTGAAAAATTAACACGAAACAGCACATTGACCAGAGGCAGGTTGTTCTTGTGAACCACCAGGGTCTGCATCTTGTTGGGCAGTTCATAGGTCTTAAATTCCGGAAAATGAAAAGGCCTGGGTTCAGACGGCGTAGGAATTTTAGTTCTGTCTATTTTTAATTTCATTGTTACCTCAGTTAATTCTTTTTAGGCAGATAAATGACTTCCACACGATTTTCCGGCTGCAGGAAGTTATTTGCGGTTTGCCGTAAATCCTGTGCGGAAATTTTTAAATAGTGGTCGATCTCTTCGTTCAAATGGTTGGTATTTCCATAATAGGTAAAATACATATTCAACAAATCGGCGCGTGTTGAAACCGACTGCAAATCACGCACCTTTTGGGCAATGATTTGATTTTTTACACGCTGCATTTCCTGTTCGGAAACCGCCTCCTGAAATAGTCTTTCGATTTCAGTGTCGATTTCATGTTGAATCTTTTCCACGGAATGTTCCGGTCGTGGGGTAGCCACAACAAAAAACAATGATGTATCAATCATAGGCAGCACAAAGGTCTGAATGTCCTGAACGATCTGTTTTTGATGAACCAAATTTTGAATAAAGCGCGAACTTTTACCACCGTTCAGAATACTGGCAATAAAATCGGCCTCATAAACTTCTTTTGCAGAAATGCCGGGCAAATGATAGGCAAAATGGAGTCTCGGCAACTGGACATGGTCTTCAACCTCGATACGTTTGCGGCCATGGTTGTAATCGCTAAAGTGTTTATTTACCTGTGGAATGTTTTCATAAGGCGGAATTTCTGTAAAATATTGTTCAATGAGTTGTTTGGCCAACGCCAGCTCAAAATCGCCGGAAAGCGCCAGGCTGGCGTTATTTGGTGCGTAGTAAGTTTTAAAAAAATGCCGGATGTCATCTAACGTTGCTTTTTCCAGGTCTGCCATGTAGCCAATAACCGGCCAGTGGTACGGGTAATCATTTGGAAAGGCCAGTTCCAGAATTTTTTCCAGCCACAGACCGTAAGGTTGATTTTCGTACCGTTGGCGGCGCTCGTTCTTAACGACTTCTAATTGGGTTTTGAATTTTTCTTCGTTCAGGGCGGGCAGCAAAAAGCCCATGCGATCCGATTCCAGCCACAGACCCATTTCCAGGTAATGGGAAGGCAGGGTTTCGTAGTAATTGGTACGATCGAAGTAGGTAGAGCCGTTTAAAGTACCGCCCACGCTTTGAATGAGTTGAAAATGCATTTCTGGCGGGACATGCTGACTGCCCTGAAACATCATGTGCTCAAACAGGTGGGCAAAGCCGGTTTTACCGGGTTGTTCGTTGCGCGAGCCCACACGGTACCACAAATTAATGGCCACAATGGGCACGTTACGATCCTGGTGTAAAATGACGTGCAGTCCGTTTGATAATTGGTACTCTTCGAAATCTATTTTGATTTTAGTCATTGGTTTCCTTTTTATTGGGTACAAAGTTAAAAATGAAATCTAACAAAGCCATGCATTGGATTCCAGAAAAAATTCTTGAGAATGATTTAATGAATAAAAGAGTTAAAAGAATAATTTGAACAGGGGAGTACTGAATATTAAATTGTTTTAAGTTGAAAAATTCTTGGTCGGTACTTAGACTTGACTTTAGGGGGAGCTATCACTTTAAAATGTTTGAAAAAGAAATCAGTACTTAGAAATGGCAATATTCTTGTAAATCTTGTTAGTCCTCCGATAGGAAAAGTAGCTCATGTAACAAAATAAGTAGAAGGAGTAATTATAATCTGGTGGGAAGAATTAATGGAGGAAAATGTCTGGACCGCTGATTACGCAGATTTACAGATTTCACAGATTACTTAAATTCTTTTTGGGCGTTATTGTCATTTGCGTGCTTCATGGCTTTTTAGTAAAATTTATTTGTCAGCGAAATCCTGAAATCTGTGAGAATCTGCGGTACAGACAATGAGGATTATCATGAACCAACAACATTACAAACATGCTGATATTACTCGAAAAATTATTGGCGCAGCAATGAAAGTCCACTCCACTCTTGGCAATGGATTTCAGGAAGTCATTTATCAGCGTGCAATGGCTATTGAAATGACCAAAATCGGGCTTGACTTTCAACGCGAACTTGAAATGCCTATTTATTATGACAGCAAACAAATCGGCACACGTCGTGTAGATTTTCTGGTGGAAGGTAAAGTAATGTTAGAATTAAAGGCTGTAACAGCCCTTGAAGATGTTCATCTTGCTCAGGCTATTAACTATCTGGAAGCTTATGGACTTGAAGTTGGTTTGTTAATCAATTTCGGTTCAAAAAGTTTGCAATTCAGGCGATTAATAAACAGTAAACGGG
>JAGHBR010000206.1 GCA_021160885.1 Caldisericaceae bacterium | reverse complement strand
GTTGAATTGGTACCACCAGCCGCCGCTTAAATCACTTTTAGTAACCTGGTAATCAAAACCTAAAAAGTCAATCATGGCGCTGTCGGAAGTCCGGCGAAAGCTTAAAGGAAAGGGTTTTTCCCGGAAATCAGAGCTTAAAGTTTGCTGTTGGGCCTGCCAGATGGCCTTTTTTAATTCATCCTGCTGATTATTCAAAATCTTTAAAAGCGAAATCAGCAATTGGTAGGTAGCGGTCACGCGCGTTTGGTAATCTTTAAGCATGTGATTTTCCACTAAAAGCCCGGGGCAGTTGTGTAACAGCGTGTAACCATTGGAAAAGCGCGGAGAAGGTACCCATCCGACCAGCCCGCTTTTAACATCGTGATGTCTGCGAAACATTACATAGTTACAGATCGGTAGCCCTTTTTCGGCCATTTGTTTTTTTAATTCTGGTTTAAATTTTTGTTTAACAAAGGCATTTATTGGTGGGCCCATTATCCCATGTGTGTCCAGATTGTATGTGATGACATACTGGTAATCGGCGCCATCTGTCACATGAATGTCCACAAAAAAATCAGGAGCCCATTGATTGAAAAGCTTTAGCCAGTTTTTCATTTCTACAGCATCGGCCTTTAAATAATCGCGGTTTAAATTGAGATTTAAGGCTGTGGTGCGCCAACCCATTTGTTCTGGACCGTTCTGGTTAATGCGGTTGTAAGGACCGGATCGTTCATGGCCGTCCACATTAAAGATAGGAATGAAAAGCAACACGACATTATCAAACAAATCGATGTGTTGTTTTTTTACAGCGAAATCCCTCAGCAATAGCAATCCGGCATCTTTACCGTCGATTTCACCGGCGTGAATGCCGGCCTGAACTAAAAGAACGACTTTGCCGCTCTGTTTAACACTTTCGACATCAAATACTTTGTCCTTGTTCGCAATAAGCAGGGGCAGGGCACGGCCCTGTGCGCTTTGACCAAATGAGGTGTAATGAATCCAGGGAGAAAAGTCAGCCAGCTTTTGGCAAAAATCTATTGTTTGCGCGTAATCTGCTGTAGCCTTAAATTGTGATTTTTCATAGACGGTTTGCCAGTCAGCGGCCAATAATAAATTAATTTGCGAGCCAAAGAGTAATAAAAACAGAACGAAACGAACCTTCATGTGTGTTGCCCCGTTTATTGGTTTAGGGCAATTTAACAAAAATGCAGGTCAAATGCACAAGAAGATAGTTTACATTTTTTAGTGTTCGAATTTTCTTACACATTGAATACTTAAAATAGAGGTAAAAAGTGAACGAAGAAATCAAAGCCAATTTAATCCGCTTATTTGAACGCTGGGCCGAAGAACCAGCGCTTAATTTTGAACCATTACCTGCCCATGGGTCTGATCGGCAGTATTTTCGCATTAAAGGTAAAAACAAACAGGCCATTGGAGTTTACAATCCGGATTTGAAAGAGAATATTGCTTTTCTGAGCTTCAGCAAACATTTTCGCCAATTGAATTTGAATGTGCCGAAAATTTACCTGCATGAACTGGACAAAAACATTTACCTGGAACAGGATTTAGGCGACACCACGCTTTTTTCCTTCTTGACAGAGACGCGGGCCAAAGAAGGTTTTTCGCAAAAAATCATTGACATTTACAAAAAGGTGGTGGCTTACCTGCCCCGCTTTCAGGTAGAAGCTAATGAGGGGCTGGATTACAGTGTTTGCTACCCGCGGGGCAGCTTTGACCGCCAGTCCATGCACTGGGATTTAAACTATTTTAAATACTATTTCCTTAAACTGGCCAAAATCCCATTTGATGAACAGAGCCTGGAGAATGACTTCCAGACTTTCATGGACTTTTTGCTATCCACAGAGAGGGATTATTTTTTGTACCGCGATTTTCAATCGCGTAATGTGATGCTGGTGAATGGAGAACCCTATTTTATCGATTACCAGGGCGGGCGCAAAGGCGCCCTACAATACGATTTGGCCTCACTTTTATTTGATGCCAAAGCTGATATTCCAAGCGAAGTCCGTCAGCTTCTACTTGAAGAGTATTTAACTGCGCTCGAACAGTACATTTCGGTAAATCGTGAGAAGTTTCTACAATATTACTATGGCTATGTTTTCATCCGCATCATGCAGGCATTGGGCGCCTATGGCTTTCGCGGTTTTTACGAGCGTAAAGAGCATTTCCTGAAAAGCGTACCGTATGCCATCCAGAACCTGGAATGGCTACTGCACAATGCTGATTTACCGATTGACATTCCGGAATTGACGGGCGTTTGGCAGAAACTGGTGCGCTCCAGTGTGCTGCGTCAGTTTGGTGATGTGCATTTGCGCCTGACCGTGCGCATTCAGAGTTTTTCCTACAAGCGGGGCATCCCTGTGGATGAAAAAGGGCATGGCGGTGGTTTTGTTTTTGATTGCCGCATGCTGCCCAACCCGGGACGTGAGGCCCGTTTTAAACAGCTAACCGGTCAGGACCAACCGGTCATCGATTATCTTGCAAAGAAGCCGGAGGTAAAACAGTTTTTACAGCATGTGCAAGGTCTGCTGGACTTAATGGTCAGCAACTATTTGCAACGCAATTTTACCGACATCATGGTGGCTTTTGGCTGTACAGGCGGTCAGCACCGTTCGGTTTACTGCGCCAATCAATTGGCCGCTTACCTGAAAAAACGTTACAAAAATGAGAAACTGGAAGTCGAAGTGCGGCACCGTGAACTGGAAATGATGCAGGAATCCTAACACATGAAAGCCATGATATTAGCCGCCGGTCTGGGCAGTCGTCTGCGTCCTTTGACCAACGACCGTCCCAAGGCGCTGGTGGAAATTAATGGAAAAACTTTGCTTGAACTGAACCTGCTGCGCTTAAAACAGGCTGGTTTTAAGGAAATCATCATCAATGTTCACCACCATGGTCAGCAAATTATTGACTTTGTTCGGAACCGCGATTTTTCTGATCTGCGTATTGAATTTTCCAGAGAAGTTGAATTGCTGGATACCGGCGGGGGGCTTAAAAAGGCCAGCTGGTTTTTTGAAGACTCGGACTTCTTTTTAGTACACAATGTGGATGTGTTGACAGATCTGGATTACCGGCAGCTTTTTGTCCGCCTTCAAGAGACTAATGCTCTGGCCTGCCTGGCCATTCGCCAACGCAAAACGCAACGCTATTTATTGTTCGATGAACAGTTTCGCCTTTGCGGTTGGCAAAATGTACAAAGCGCTGAAAAACGTCTGGTCACAAATGAAACAAAGCCACTGACTCCTTATTCCTTCATGGGCGTGCAGGCTCTCTCTAATAAAATCTTCGATTTTTTTCCGCAACAAGCTAAATTTTCTTTAATTGAAGCCTATCTGCAAATAGCTGAAAAGGGTAAACAAGTCCTGGGATTACCCATGCCACAGGCCCGCTGGCTGGATGTGGGGAAGCCGGATTCTTTGAAGAAAGCTAAAGAGCGCTTTGCCGACTGGTTTGTTTAGAGGACTCCCCTTGAAAAATCAATTCACTTAATCGATGGATTGTAATTTAGATTGGGTCTCCCTTGCCATAGAAAGACAGATCAATTTAAGGCAGCCAATCAAAAAAAATAGGTCGTTTGATTTCTCAAACGACCCATCATGGAGGAGTGAGAGATTATTTAATCAAAATCATGCGTTTAATGACGTTTTTGTTTTCGGTCAAAATCTGGAAAAAATAAATGCCAGAGGCAAATTGTTGACCATTCCATTGCAACTTGTGTACGCCCGCTGGTAAAGATCCCTTAAAAAGCTGACTCACCTTTTGTCCGTTTAAGTTGTAAATATTTACAGTAACCAATTCATTCTTTGGCAGGCCGAATTCAATGGTGGTTACCGGATTGAAGGGATTAGGGTAATTCTGTTTGACAAAAAATTGCCTGGGAATAGTTGCTTCATTTTTTATACCTGTGTCCAGATGATAATTAAATTCAACAAAGTAAAACGAACTATCTTCTGAGACTGAGACGGTTACCTGGTCGTTATCCGGAACATAGCCATTGCCCAGGTAGGGGGCATTAATCACCCAATTCCCTTCACACACTTTGAAATAAAAACTGGTGTCCGATTGCAACTGAGCTTCCGATACATAAACATTCGGGTAAATTCCCAGAGTTGAAATATGATGATATAGTTGTCCCAGTTCCTGCAAGTGTGCATTCTTTAAATGCACTTCGATGGTTGCATGAGTATAGTTCAGAATGAAATTAATATTGTCCACCTGGCCATCCTGGACGACAATATTTTCGTAAATATCCGGAAAGGCCAGGTAATCCCAATCCCAGCAACGAAAACGCACATCAAAGGTGTCGTTTGGCACACTGATCGCATATTTTAAGGAATCCCAATCGATATTGCCATCGTACCATTTTGTCCAGTTATCGGCAAAAGCCTGCACCTGGCAGCTTTCTAAATTTCCGTCTTGCGGATCTCCTGCATCAAAAGAAAGATGACCTGTGATCATGCCTTGACTCGGTAGTAAACGGAAGCGAACAGTGTCTCCTGGCCAGGCTTCACGCCAATTACCGCCGTCCAAAAAATAACCCGGGGGCACTTCTAATTCGCCGTAATCCGTATTAACCAGACGCACCCCGTATTGATAGCCTCTCCGCACAGGTATGGTAGTCAGATATTGGCCGGAAAAAGTACTGTATGATTGTCCTACCATATCATTGCTGGCCCATGTTTCATATTTCTCCGGTAGAGGATTGCCATCCATTTGGGCCATTACGTAAATTACCGTGTCTGTTTTAAATACCCTGATGTTCTTTTCCAGACTGTCCCCTTTACTCATTACAAAAGAATAATCCGGGTTATTCCAGAATACGGGGATTAAGTATTGGGGTACTAATTCTTCGGACCAAAAATGTAATTGAAAGGTAACATCTGTTGTGTCGCCGCTGCCAAAAGGAACTGCGCTTTTGTATGATCCTTCAAAAACATTAAATTCCAGTTCATCATAAGTGCTCAGATTTTCAATACTGCCCCAGCCAGAAACCGGAACCAGTTGATCGTTTTCATCAAGCACCTGACCATAAATAAGCGCCATGGGGTGATTTAAATTAAATGTAAAAGGGCCATTTTGTCCGGATTGAATCGTCACGTTATGATAAGAAATAGGTTGCGGGTCATATCCGCTATACTGTGATTCAAACATGTAGCCAATTTTAAATGAATTTCCAACGGCATCGTCGGGTAAATTGATTGTAAAATCTCCGTTTTCATCCGTTAAACCACTAAGGATTCCAAATTCTTCATTTTCATCCGAGGCTTCAAACATGAAATTAGCCAGTCGCGCATCCGGAGGGGTAATTCCTTCGATGGAAAGGTTTCCTTTAACCCAGACGGTTACATTTGGCATGGGATTAATGTGTAAAATTCCTATTACCTTCGATTGATCGTTTAAATCCGTTACTTCAAAAAGGTAGTCAGCCGGGGCAAAACCAAAAGGTCCTAAAATAGTGTAAATCCTCCCATCTGGTACAGCGCTGGAATCTGAAGGCCCGTCTCCTTCCAATTCTCCATCGGTTTGCGTAAATGCAATTAAAACGATATCTCCTTCGTCGAATAGTTGATTAGCATTGGCATCGACAATAATTTTAACATTTGCCGATCCACCCGCAACGGAAAGGTCGTATTCCCAGGCATAAAAATCACCCTGGGTTAAGGTGTTCGATTCAATACCATTAACCCAGCTTTTAAAGTAGGTAGTCGCAAAACTGAATTGAAAAGACAGGAAAACTAAAATAGATAAATAAAAATACTTTTTCATGACAGGTACCTCCTTCATTAATGAAAATATTGCTCATTAATTAATCTTCGGATTTCAAATTAAAATGATTAGTAAATAAATTATTAACGGTGGTAAAAAGGCAATTAATCATTGACAAACAGAATTAAATAAACTATATTACTGTTAGATTAAGCTAACAAATGTTAGGAATTAAAAAATGCTTAAGGATACCTGGAAAAAGTTTGATGAAATCGAATTGACCCACAGTAGCGTGCACCATTTACTGGCCATGCATGAACTACTGGCCAAAAACGGTTACGTACGCGGCGTTGACATTGCCAAATATCTGGGAATCAGCCGCAGCAGCGTGTCGATTACCATTCACAAACTGGTTAAAAAAGGCTATATTCGTGAGGACGAAAATAAATTTTACCATTTTACCGATAAAGGCAGAGAGTTAATAAACAATGTTCTCAGCAAACGCAGGATCATTCGTCTCTTTTTTGAAAAGGTGCTCAATTTATCTGAAAAGATGGCAGAGGAAGAAGCCTGTAAAGTGGAGCACCTATTAGAGGAAGAAACCGGGCAGCGCCTGATGAACTTTGTGGGCTTTTTCCTTTCCAATCAAGGCGAAGCCAACGAATTCAGAAAAGCGTTTGATCGTTTTATTTTTGACTGCGCAGCGGTAGAGTCCTGCGAATTTTGCGAATTGGATTGCTGCTTTGCCGGCAAGCAAAATGAACAGCATTAATTAAATGCCTCTGAACCGCAACCAAAATGGCCAGCCATTAAACAAATGTTAAATTTTGAATAACTTCCTTGGTAAGGTTTAAGAGCACTGGCCAATTCAACCATTCATCTTTTAAACCAATGTATCCTTAACTTTTCCCTTGCCCCGCGCCATTCGCCTCCGTAAATTTAAGCAGCCCGCAAAGGTACCAACAACAGGAGTAGCCCATACAAACCAGAAAAACATTTTCTTTTGTCCTTTTTCTTAAGGTTCTTCCGGCAATTGAGTACATCAAGCTCCTTTTGGATCAAAATTACAATTATGTAGATCAAACGTTAAACTTGATTGTCTAAACATTGCTATTTCTAAAAATTTATCTTTGTTTTAAAACAACCTTGTAAATCCAAAATATGGTTTCAACCTTGATCCGCTTGCTTCTTTTTTCAACATTTTGGTTAAAATTCTTTTTTACCGTAAATTAGCGCGTCATTTTTAAAGAAGAGAACGATGCGCGAAGAGATAAAAGAAAAACTTGCACCTTATTTCGTGATTATGGCCGCCAGTTTATGGGGCGTCGATGGCATTGTGCTGCGGCCTTATCTGTACCAGTTGCCTGTAACGCTGGTTGTTTTAATTGAAACCTGTCTGGCTACTCTTTTAATGACGCCCTTTTTCTTACGTTATTTTAAAAGGCTGCGTATTTTAAATTTCAAAGAATGGCTGGCCCTGGGAGCGGTGGCTTTGTTTGGCGGGGCTGTTGGCACGCTGGCCATTACGCGGGCTATTTTTTACGTTAACTATGTCAATCTTTCTGTGGTGGTGCTCATTCAAAAATTGCAACCGGTATTTGCCATTGCACTGGCCGCGCTTCTGTTAAAAGAACGGCTTTCTAAAAAATTTTTAAAATGGGCCGCGCTGGCCTTATTGGGCGCTTACTTTATGACCTTCGGATGGCGCCTGCCAAATTTGTTCACCGGCGACAAGACTGTTCAGGCGGCTGGTTTTGCCATGCTGGCCACTATTAGTTTTGCCTCGTCCACTGTTTTCAGCAAACGTCTGTTGCGCCGTATTGATTTTCATTTTGCTACTTATCTGCGTTTTTTAGTAACAGCTTTCATCATGCTTTTGATCGCTTTAGTTTCAAAAACCTTTCCGGCCATCAGGCAAATTACCTCACAACAATTACTGGTTTTCATTTTAATCGTCTTTTCCACCGGGGCGCCGGCAATCTTTCTTTATTATTATGGTCTGCGTAAAATTCCCGCTTCTGTTGCAACTATTTGCGAGCTGAGTTTCCCGGCCACCGCCATTTTACTTGAATATTTTGTCAGGCACCGCTTACTGGATCCGGTACAATGGCTTGGCACATTTGTACTGATTTTTGCCATCGTGCGCATCAGCTTACGCATGAACGAATGGAAAAAGGAAATTAAAGAAGAAAATGTTGACAATTAATCATTATGGGGCATAACAGAGTTTGTTTGCTGATTTTTAAAACCAATGGTCTTGTAATCAATTAAACTTGTTCATTACCTTATTTAAATCAAATTCTGATTCAGGAAAAGAATGGAACCTAAAGAAGCATTACAAAAATATTTTGGCTTTAGCGACTTTCGCGAACCACAGGAAAAAATCATCAACCAACTTTTACAGGGGCACCATGTGCTGGCCATCATGCCCACGGGTTCGGGTAAATCTATTTTGTACCAGTTGTCAGCTTTGTTGCTGCCAGATTTAACGCTGGTTATTTCTCCCTTAATCGCCTTAATGAAAGATCAGGTCGATGCTCTGCGCAAAAAAGGCATAGAGGCCACATTCATTAATGCTTCCCTTTCCAAAACCGAACGTGAGAAACGGCAGGAGCAAATCAAAAAAGGCAGGTACAAGCTGCTCTACGTGACCCCGGAACGCTTCAGAAAGGAAGAATTTTGGCAAACCATTAAGAACCGAACCGTTAGTTTATTTGCGGTGGACGAAGCCCATTGTATCAGCGAATGGGGGCATGATTTCCGTCCGGATTACACCCGCCTGGGAGAAATCAGACAAAAACTTGGCAAGCCAACCACCATTGCCCTGACGGCAACAGCTACGCCCAAGGTGCAGCAGGATATTGTCAATCAGTTGCATCTGGAACGGGTTAAAATTTTTCACACAGGTATTGATCGTCCTAATCTGTTTTTAGGTGTTGAAGATGTTTTTGGCGAACAGGAAAAGCTATCGGTCATTTTAAAATACATTGAGCAATTGGAAAAAGGCTCCGGCATCGTTTACTTTGCTTTGATTCAGGATTTAATAAAAATGAGTGAACGTTTGCGTCAGGCGGGAGCGCCACATTTAATTTACCACGGAAAACTCGATGCCAACCAACGCAAAAAAATACAAAACCAGTTCATGAACAGTGAACGATCAGTAGCGCTGGCCACCAATGCTTTTGGCATGGGCATTGATAAATATGATATTCGTTTTGTTTTGCACGCGCAGATTCCGGGTTCCCTTGAAGCTTATTACCAGGAAATCGGCCGTGCCGGACGCGATGACCTGCCATCCGATTGCATTTTGCTCTACGATCAGCAGGATTTAAATATTCAGATGGAGTTCATTAAATGGAACAATCCGTCGTCCGACTTCTTTCATCGCGCTTACCAGATTTTACACGAGCATCTGGAAGAAGTAAATGCCAATGGATTGGAATACTTTAAAGAACAATTGACCTACAAAAACCGCCACGATTACCGGGCCGAAACGGTACTCTCTTTATTTGATCGCTGGGGCGTAACCACCGGGAGTATTGAGGAAGGCAATTTACAAATTATTGACGAGCTTCCCGAAGAGTGGTTAGACGAAAAACACCTGGAAAAGAAATTAAAAGCCGAGCAAATGCAGCTTTATCAAATGATGCGGTATGCCAAATTGGAAACCTGTCGCAAAGCCTTTATTCATGAATATTTTGGTATTGCACACGGCCCGCAATGCGGCGCCTGTGACAATTGCCGAAAATAAGCTGACTTGTTGGGTAGATGAAGAAAGGCCACTGATCTGCACAGTTTTTCACTGATTAAATTAAGAAACCTTTGAAAAAATCATTAAGAATGTCATTCTCGCGCAGGCGGGAATCTCTAATTTATTGTAAATATAAGATTCCGCATCAATTGCGGAATGACAGGT
>JAGHBR010000249.1 GCA_021160885.1 Caldisericaceae bacterium | reverse complement strand
GTAAGAGAGACAGGAAAAATTCTTTATGAAAAAGCAAGTTGAAGAATGGTTAAACCATGCCGAAATAGATTTGTTGTCAGCAAAAAACTTTTGGAAGAGGATTACCTAACGCAATCGGTTGCTTTTTCATTCCCACCAAACAATTGAGAAATCTTTCAAGGCTATTCATAAAATATCTTACAGAAAAGTTTTAATGAGAATGCTAAGAAAATGACTCAAAATGGATGAAAACAGCGCCGGTTTTTTCTTTTACTGAGTACGTTTTGAGTTTCAATTTGGGATTACCTGCAAAACTGCCGTCTTCCAGATTGAACTTCCAGCCATGGTACACACAGGTTACCTGCCCTGCTGAACAAAGCCGTGGCTTAAAGGAGCGCCCTGGTGTGGGCAGGTGTTCTTTAAAGCGAACAAACGTCCCCGGTGCCTGAAAAGGACAATCTTTTTACCATTTCCCTGTAAGGTATGGCCCTTGTTTTCCTTGATGTTTCCGTTTTTCGCAACTTCGATCTAGTCAGCCATTACAAGAAGATTTCATCACCTAAGGCATAGCCCTTTTTTGTTTGAACAACAGTACCTGCTGGTCGAAACGGATCGTGTTCAAAAACCAGAATCCAGTTTTCTTCTGCAGCTTTTGGTAAAAGACGCTTTTTCTCTTCCAGAGTAATCAAAGGATTATTGTCGTAGGCCATGATCCAAGGCAATGGAATGTGAGAAGCCGTTGGAATCAAATCGGCGCAATAAAGCAACGTGCTTTGCCCATCCGAAATTTTAGGCAACTGCATGCCGTGTGTATGGCCGTACATGACCAACACTTCAATACCCGGGAAAAGCTCCTTGGGGCCATCCAGTTCCACCAATTGCCCGGCTTCTTCAATGGGTTTAAAGTTTTCTGGCATGTAACTGGCCCGGTCTTTTTCGCTGGGATGATTGGCCCAGTACCATTGTTCACCCTGCACATAATATTTGGCATTGGGGAAAGTCGGTTTCAAAACGCCATTCTCCTCAATCGTTGCGCCGCCCACGTGATCAAAATGCAGGTGGGTAATAATCACATCGGTCACCTGGTCAAAAGTAATGCCTTTTTCAGCAAGACCCTGTTCCAATTCGTGTTCCTGATGATCTACGTTGTAAATCTTTTGCAGCTTTTCATTCATTTTACTGCCAACCCCGGCATCAATCAAAATCAGTCGATCATTGCCATTGATGACCAGAGTACGTAGAGCCAGTTGAATGCGGTTTAATTCATCGGCCGGATTGGTCTTGTTCCACAAGACCTTGGGCACTACGCCAAACATGGCGCCGCCATCCAGGCTGACATAACCTGTTTGTACGGTAAAAATTTCGTAAGGTCCAATTTTCATGTTGCCGCTTTCCTTTTGTTTGTTGCTTCAATCAGGCCGGAGCATTGCCGGCTTCCCGACCTTTACTGCGTTCAATTGATTGCAAAGCTAAATAGCGATCACCAAACTTTTTCAAATTTTCCGTTTCTGTATCATATTGGTCAAAATGGCGTTCTTCATCCACAACCAGGCTTTCGAAGAGCTGTTTGGAAACGGAATCAGCATTGGCTGAACATTCATTGGCCCAAAGGTTATAGCTCTTAGCGCTCTCTTCCTCCATTTTGGCCGCCAGCTCCAGCATTTGCTGCACATCATGAATCTTTTGCACCTCTTGATCGGTTTTTAATTCCACTTCACCTTTTAAAAACAAAACACGTTCAGCAAGACGTTCAATGTGTACCATTTCTTCAATAGCTGTTCGTTTAAACAGACCGGCCAATAGATCATAACCCATATCATCACAGATAAAATGAAAATACATGTACTGATGAACGGCCGCTAATTCATCGGCAATCGCTTTGTTTAACAAAACTACACTTTTTTCATGCATGGAGTTCTCCAATCTTTAATTCATAGTGTAAAAAGAAGTTAATCAATCTTTTGAATTAAAAAAAATTAATATTTCAAATGCCGATCGAACCAGGATTCCGTTAAATCTCTGGCAACCGCATAAGCTTCGGTACTTTTTTCAAACGGATGTTTAATGCCGAATGTATGATCGGATCCCTCAATAATTTCCAGGCGTTTGGAATAGGCCCCGCATTTTTCATGTAACATTTCGCTTTCTTCAGGGCTAATTGTAGTATCGTCACTGCCATGAATAAAAAGGGTCGGAATTTCCAAATCCTCAATTCGTCCGTAAAGGTCAAATTTTTGCTTATTGGCTTCCAGATCGTCAAGATAAGATTTATTCATGCGCAGCACCTGACCAGTACGTTGATTCACCACTTCGATGTACCCCTGTTGCTGCCATTGTTTAATTTGTTCTTCGGAATAACAGTAAAGATTGCCCACGGCAGCCCAGGTTACTACGGCTCCGATGTCGTCTTCATTCTCCAGGGCGGTTAGTAAAGCCACCGCGCCGCCTCGACTATGACCAATTAAGCCAATGGCATCAGGATTAATGGCATGATTGTCGATTTTACCCTGCTTAATGGCTTGAATTACTGTCTGAACATCTGCTAATTCGTGTGAAATAGTGTTGTTGGCAAACGCTTCCAAATTATTAAAAGATTTCCCATCCGAGCCAATTCCATTACGCGAAAAATTTAGTGTAATCGTCACATAGTCACTGTAAGCAAGCGAAGTAGCAAGATCCGGAAAAAAGCCCCAATCTTTAAATCCCTTAAAGCCATGTAAAATAATAATCACCGGAGCATCGGCAGTCCCTTCGGTGTACCTCAGATCAAAATGGATTTTTTCGCCTGCCGGATTCAAAATAGATTTCGTACGGTAAATCATAAAATCTCCAAAATCCTTACCATGATTGATTTATTGAACTATTTGGTGAGTTTATTTTTAAAAATACTATTTGAATCAAGATTTGAAATGGCAGCAAGAAAAGGGTATTCATCATATTAAAATTGTTTGATCAACCTCGACAGACTCTTCAACTCTTCTGGGGAAAATTGTGGAAAAGAAGGCATTTCGCACTTTCCCTTACGAATAATTTGTTCAATTTCTGCCAGGCTAAAAGGTGTATTCTGCAACGTGGGATTTCCGCCTTTGCCCTGCCCCATTGCTCCATGGCAT
>JAGHBR010000174.1 GCA_021160885.1 Caldisericaceae bacterium | reverse complement strand
TATTTGCCCTGCTCTTATTTGGAGAATATGAAGGACTCCTGCCGCATTATCCTATTTTCAATACGCAACTACATCAGAATCTTTCGGCCATTGGTTTGACTTTAACGGTGTTTGTCATTACAGTTTATTTTACTACTTACATTTGCTTAACATTTATGGAACTTTACCGACATAGTAAACAGGTAATTGACCAGCAAAATGAAGAATTGCGCAGGGCTTCGGAACACAGATTACAGTTTTTCCGTTTTGCTTCACATGAATTAAAATCACCAGTAGTGGCAATTAAGTCAACCATTGATTCAGTGCTGGACAATTTTGGCAAGGATATTAATCCGGCTGGCGTTGATTTGCTCAAACGTGCTTCGATGCGTTCAGAACAAATGTTGGCCATTATTAAAGATTTGCTGGAACTCTCACGGCCGCGTCCAAAACCTGATAAGCAATCGATTAAAGAGGTAAACGTTAATCAACTTTTGGATGAAGTAATTGCTCAAGAAGGAGTTTTGGCCGCCGAAAAAGGAATTAATTTGATTTTATCTGTGGATTTTGACAATTTGAAAATTGCAATTCCAAAAGAGGATTTGGAGAAAGTATTCAGAAATCTGGTGAACAATGCCATTAGGTACACGCCGGAAAAAGGCATGGTTAAAGTTAAGGCTATGAACGAGAAAAGTACTTTAATTGTTGAAGTTCAGGATACGGGTATCGGCATTGCAGCAAAAGACCTGGATAATATTTTTAATGAATTTTACCGGGCAGAAAATGCAAAAAAAATGGTGAGTACGGGCACCGGACTCGGATTGAGCCTGGTTAAAAAAATTGTGGAAGAATATGGTGGAAAAATTGAAGTTGAATCAAAGATTAACGAAGGTTCTATTTTTAGAATAAAATTACCAATAGAAACCAATTAAGAAGAGGACTGCAAAATGATCAAAATTGGGGGGCTTGTCGATCAAACGAATTTAACCATGTACGCAATTACGTCGTTAAAGGATCGACCGGGAGCTGCAGCTGAGGTGTTAAATCTGTTTGCCAAAGAGGATATTAATCTGGAATACATTACCGAAGGTGGGTGTCAGCAGGATTTTGCCACTCTAACCTTTTGTGTTAATTCAGAAATCGCAGTCAAAGTTGATGATATTATCCGCAATAACATTGAAGAACATGCCAATTATATTCGTAAACGGGAATATGTTTGTATTTTAGGTGTTTATGGCCCGCATTTCAGGGAAAAACCTGCGGTGGCTGCTCATTTTTGCTCAGCCCTGGGCAAAGAGGGCGTAAACATCCTGGGACTTGCCAGCAGTATTTCAACCATTTCGGCGATTATAGATGTACGCGATCGGGAGCGGGCTTTAAAGGCCTTGCTGAAGGTATTTAAATTGCCCTGATCATGAGCATAGCGTTTATGTGTTTTACTAAAGCAAACAATAGAAAAAAAATTGGAGGGAGTCCTGAATTACAAATAGATTTTGAGCTGGCCAGGCAAAAGGTTCACAATAAATATGCGCCATACTGGGCGGCCGCCATGTTTGTGTTTGGTTCTCTTGGATTGGCTACCGTTTGGTGGGAGTGCGGCGCTTTCTGGAAAGGCTATCTGCTAGATATGGTGGGTCCAGCCTGGAATTACATTTTGTTTCGGGGACTGTTTACCAATTACCAAAAAAACAAATGGACTGCTTTTTTTACCCCGCCAAAAACCTTTTTCCTCTTTACCGTTTTCTGTTTTGGAGTCGAAACGGCTCAATATTTCAAACTTTACGATGCAACCTTCGATCCTTATGATTATTTAGCTTACCTGAGTTTACTGTTGCCACTCTTTATTCTGGATTTAAAGCAAGCTAATGCTTTTGATGAACCAGGGAAGATGGAAAATAAGCTTAGAAAATTTTGAATTTTAAATGTTGAATGTTGAATGGATGTTAGGAGTTAGTTACAAATTTTCAACTTTAAGATAACAAGTTGAGAATATTGTCAGCATTTAAAAAGTTTAACTTTCTGTATTTATTCTTTAAAATTTAAAAATTATCAAATTTTATTGTCCAGAATGGCTCTCACTTTTTTGGCCATTTGTTGAATGGTGTAAGGTTTGTGTAAAAAGTGATAGCCGCGGCTCAATAATCCGGTTTTCATTAATTGACTATCGGTGTAACCGGAGGTCAGCAAAATTTTAATGTTAGGGTTAAGTTCCTTGATTTCCTCGGCCAACTGATCTCCACCCATAACAGGCATAACCATATCGGAAAAAACCATGTCCAGTTCATTAACCAGATTGTTCTTTTTAATAACTTCCAGGGCCTTTGCGCCATTCTCTGCCGAGTAAACTTTGTAGCCTAAGTTCTGTAAAAAAGTACAGGCTAGGTCGCGAACATCGGGATCGTCTTCAACCACTAAAATGGATTCCTGAGCCTTGGTGGAAATTTCGCTGGTTTCATCTCGTTCTGACTTGTCTTCTTCTTCGTCACAAACCGGCCAATAAATGTGAAAGGTCGTTCCACCGCCAGGTTTGCTGTCTACATAAATACTGCCGTTATTTTGCTTAATGATGCCGTAAACAGTGGATAGGCCCAGTCCCGTACCTTTGCCTTCGCTTTTGGTGGTAAAAAAAGGCTCAAAAATTTTATCCTGAATATCTTCCGGGATGCCAATGCCATTGTCCGAAATACTAATGCGCACAAATTCACCTTCACGACTGCCCGCATGGCGTGAAACGAATTCTTCATCCAGGTGTACTTTTTCTGTTTTAACTTTAATCATTTTGTTAACAGAAGGATCATCAAGATGGTTTAAGGCATCGCGTGAATTGATGATCAGGTTAACCAGCATTTGTTCAATTTGCCCCGGATCCGCTTTAATGGAAGGAACATCGGGGCCCAATTCGGTCTCCAGCTCAATATCTTCATTGATGAGCTGGCGCAACATCTTTTTCAGGTCTTCAATAATCTGGTTAAGATTAATCACACGCGGTTCAATTAACTGCTTACGGCTGAAGGCTAACAACTGGCGGATTAAATTTTCGGCGCGCCGGCCGGAGCGCAAAATATTTTGTACAAAATTTTGCATGGAATGATCGTCAGGTAGTCCGCGGCGAATCATTTCAGCGTAACCGTTAATGGCCGTTAGAATATTGTTAAAGTCATGCGCAATGCTGCCGGTTAACAGGCCGATGGACTCCATCTTTTGAGCCTGGAACAACTGTTGTTCCAACTGTTTTTTCTCTGTTACGTCGCGCATGATGCCTTCGTAGGCAACCACCTGTCCTGCTTCATTTTTAACGGCGCTGGCTGTAACCAGAACTAAAATTTTCTGTTTTTTTCTGTTTTTAAGCGTTAATTCGTAATCCTTAACGAATCCTTTTTTCTCGATAACTTTTTGAAATTTTTGTCTGTCGGCAGGATTAAGATACAACTCATCGGCATTGGTCTTCAGTACCTCGTCTAAAGAATTGAAGCCAAACAGTTTAACGCCAGCCGGATTCATGTCTAATATTTTGCCCGACGGTGTAGATACATAAATGACATCGGCCGATCTTTCAAATAACATTTTAATGCGGTTTTCAGAACGTCTTAAATGTTCTTTGTAACGTTTGCGCTCCAGGGCATTAAGAAAGATTAAACCGGCTGTTAAAAGTGTATGCTCTGTAAATGAAGGCCATTCTTCCCGTTTGTGCAGAAAATCCAACCCGATAAAGCCCACAATCGATTCGTTCATAATCAGTGGTACAATGAACAACGATTGAATTTCTTCTACTTTCCAGATTGATTTAATTGTACTGGCTTCTACAGGCAATTGGTCAACATCGGTGATGGCTAGGTGTGATGATCGTTTTAAAGCTTTAATGAACCATTTAAAATCTTCGTGATCAATTCGTTCATGGCGGGCGATTTTCTCTTTTACACCTTCTTTACGGTACTCGTGTGATTTTTTTAATGAAGTACCTTTTTGCGTGAAAAAATAGAGATAAGCGCGATCGGCTTCAAAATATTCACCAAGAGTTCGTAAGCCATCATTGACCATGTTGTCAATTTCATCGATGGTGGCCTGAATAAAGCGTGTAGCCAGAGTTGTTAGGGATTGTTCAAGTTGAAAAATATTGTTTAGATCGATAATCTTTTCTTGCAAGTTTCTGTTTTGGCTGGCCAGTTTTTCTTTGTCTTCTTTCAGTTGTTCGTATTCAACCTTTAAATCATGCAAGCGTAAGGATTCGTCGGACAGAGATTTAATTTCCCGTTTCTGTTCCTGTAAAAAAGAAAGCAGCGAATTTTCTAACGTTTTCAGCCCAATGCCAAGTAAATTGATCAATAGAATAAAAATGACATGGAAAGAGTGCAGCACATAACCACTTTGTGTAAAAATTATCGGAAAGACGAGGTAAAAAGCCGAAAGAATTAGCCCGCCAATAAGAGCCGGAACAAATTGAGGCAGTAAAAAGAGGTAACCGGTTAAAAGAGTTAGAGCGAAAGCAAGATTAAATATTTCGCTGGAG
>JAGHBR010000424.1 GCA_021160885.1 Caldisericaceae bacterium | reverse complement strand
ACTTTGCGCACAAAAGGTAAATGGCGAATTACTTCGCCCACACCCAAAAAGGACATCTGTTCCACATGAAAAAGGACTTCCATGCCCTGGTTTTGTAATTCGTCGCCTCCAATGCCCCATAAATGAAAATCGGATTGCAGTTTTTTTAGCTCAGCAATCAATCGGGCGCCGTGGTGATCGGCAGAAACTTCACCGGCAATTAAAAGAATATTTTTTTTAGACATTGTTTTCCTTTTATTAAACATTTAGCCAAGCCCAAACATAGAAAAACATTCAATCAAAATCAATCAATGTAGATGCTAATTAGAAAAATAAGCCCTTGAAAAAATTAGTGATTCTCCAAACACGTCAACTTAGGGATTCCCGCTTGCGCGGAGATGACATTTGCCCAAAAAATTCAACATTCAAAATTCAACACTATATGAAGGTTGTTTCACTTATTTCTGCAACAAAATGCTGCATTGAATCGTAAAATTTTGCAAATTGTGTTAATAATTCCAATCTTTTGTCTGGCTTAAATAAAAGGGACTTGCTATGAGAACCTTTTTCTGGCTCTTTTTATTGCTGGCGGGAAATCTGCTGGCCGGTGAAAAAATTCATGTGCTTACCTTAGAAAAGGCCCAGCAACTGGCCCGTGAAAATAGCTTTAAAATGCGCAGTTTGCTGGAAGACTTTAGAATCGCCCGTTTTGAATTGAATGCGGCCCGCAACCGTTTTAAAACTCAGGTCAATCTCAACCTCGATCTGCCTGATTACAGCGAAACCATCAGTAGTTTGCAGGACAGCACCGGACTGCACTACTTCCCCTTAAAACAGGCCCGTTACAACGCCAATCTACAAATTGAACAACCATTGCCCACAGATGGTTACCTTTATCTGGCTTCCGGCGTCTTTCATGTGCAGGACTATTTCTTAAAGGAGCAATCTTTCCGTTTAAACACACGGATTGGTCTGGAACAGCCAATCGAATCGTTTTATTCTTACAATCGCATTAAATCAGCGCTTAAAATGGCAGAACTGAACTACCAGCTATCGGAAAAGCAACTTTTACGGGCCCAGCTGGATTTGGAGTACCAGGTGGCACAGGCCTTTTACGGATTGTACTCGGCATTAGAGCGCAAGAACATTGCCCGGCAAACCCGACAATTGCAACAGGACGCGTATGAGCTGGCTTTGAACAAGTTTAAAGCCGGGGTCATTGCCGAAGTGGAGGCTCTGCAAATGGAAGTGGATTTAGGTCAGGCCAAAAACGATTACGACCTGGCTCTGGTGGAAGTGAAACGCCGGGCGGATGCGCTTAAGCAGTTGTTGAACATCAGCCTGCAGGATTCCGTTGTGCTGAACACCGATTTGACCTACCCGCTGGTTAAAGTCGATCTGCAAAAAGCATTGGCTTCGGGGCTGGAAAATCGGCTGGAAATTCAGGAACAAAAAATTGCCCTTGCACAGCAAAAGCTGAACTTAAAACGCATTGACGCAGAAAATCAGATTCAGGGTAAAATTTCGGCATATTACGATTTTATCGGCGTTAAGCAGGATCCGCGTTCTTTAATGTTGAGCACAACGTTTGAAAATGCCTGGCAGGAATTAAAGCGCAGGCCGGGCAATCGAGGTATTGCTTTGTCCATTACCATTCCGTTGTGGGACTGGCATGTGAACAAAAATGAAGTACTGGCCCAAAAAGCGAGGCTGAACAAACAACAAATGGCGCTTAAAGATCTGGAAATTACCATCAAGCGCGACATTCGCAATGCGGTGATGGAACTGGAGAGCAGCTTAAAGCGCTTGCAATTGCTGGAAAAAAATGTAGCTGTAGCAGAGAAGAGTTTTGAAATCAGTCAAAAGCGATTTGCCAATGGCGACATTAACAGTCAGGCCTTGGCTCTGGATCGCAATCGTTTGAGCCAGGCTTACAATTCTCGCCTGAACGCATTGATTTCTTACAAACTACTGCTGTCTGACATTAAACGAAAAACATTTTACGATTTTGTCAATGACCGGCCGGTGAGCCTGGGGGACTATTTGCAGGTGGATTAGAAAAAACAATGACAGGTATTACCTTGGAAATTAGTGCTCCTGGTTGCTGTGAGACTCCGATTCATCAGAACCAATCTTTGCAGATTGGTTTTATTTTTCGCAGATAGCGCAGATTTACGCAGAAAAATTTTAAAAATCTGTCTTGAGAAAAGGATGGATTTTTTAAGAATTGGTAATTGCAAACTTGAAGTTTTTACATTTGCTCCAAACCGTCCCTCTAAAAACTTTAGAGAGATGGTAATTTAATGCCATGCTTTTGAAACATACTTAATCATCGGTCTTGAGAGAGTGTTAAAGTTTCAATCTTCCACCACTGGTTCTACTTTAGTTCCGCTATTTAAAATTCCCAATGAAAGTTGCTTAAAATAATTCCTCATGTCGTCAAACAAAGTGTAAGCCCAGGGTACGGCGATCAGAGAAACCAGTGTCGAAAAAATCAATCCGCCAATAATCGTGCGGCCCATGGGAGCATAAGG
Source organism: Caldisericaceae bacterium (assembly GCA_021160885.1). GTDB lineage: Bacteria > Calditrichota > Calditrichia > Calditrichales > Calditrichaceae > Caldithrix. The sequence goes on along the minus strand of JAGHBR010000424.1, from coordinate 4,345 downwards.
AATGCCGATCATTTTGGTGTTGCCCACTGCCATGGGAATCAGCCCGCCAATGGTGGTAAAGGCCGTCATTAAAATGGGACGAAAACGGTTTTTGCCCCCTTCAATCAGAGCTGTTAAGCGGTCTTTACCCTCTTTTCGTAAACGATTCACCAGATCGACCAGCACGATGGCGTTGTTGACCACAATACCGATCAGAATAATAAAGCCTATCTGGCCCATCATGTCCAGCGGTGTGTCGGTCAGGTACAAAATCCAGAAAGCGCCCACAAAGGAAAAGGGAATGGAGATGATGACCGACAGAGGCAGCACAAATGATTCAAACAAAATGCCCATTAGCAGAAAGACAAACGTAACCGAAAGAATCACGGCAAACATCATATTTTGATTGCTCTCTGACAATTTAAAAAAGCGTTTTCCTTTTGACCACGAGTAACCATAAGGCATTTTAAAACCAGCCATGGCCTGGTCAATTTTAGCGTAAATTTTAGCAATATCTTTGGAAGTGGTATTGGCTTTTACGCTGAGATATGTTTTGCCATCTTCGCGATGGATTTCCCCAAAACCTTTGGTCACCTCTAATTTAGCCAGAACAGCTAAGGGAATTTCTTTACCATTAGCCGAAAAAAAGGTGATATTTTTTAGCTGTTCAAAGTTTTTGCGGTCTTCCGGCCTTAGCTGAAGCATCATATCGATTTCTTTTTCTTCGGTTTGATATTTGGGCAATTGGATGCCGCGCAGGGCGTACATGATGGTGCCAGTAATCACGCGCGGGCTAATACCGTACTTTCTGGCCTGTTCCCGGTTGACAATGATGTGAACCTCGTTCTGTCCTTTTTCCTGATCGGTTTCAACGCTGATGATTTCCGGAATCACGCTGAGGCGGCGTTCCACTTCTTTGGCCAGCTCGGCCAGTTTACGCGTGTCGTCGCCATACAAACTTACCGTAACCGAACTGGATTCGTCGCCGCCTTGCTGCTGCCAGCTGGTTCGATACTTAACTCCGGCAAATTCGGGCAATCGTTTTTTAACATCAGCCACCACATCATCCCGGCTCATTCGACGGTCATTTTTAAGGCCAAACAAACCCAGCAGAGATTTGAAGATGACTTCGTACCACTCTTCGGTTTCTTCCGGTTTTAGAAAAACATGAATGCGGCCAAAATTTTGACGGTAGCGTACGTCTATGGTACGTACCTGGTAAAGGTCGCTTTTGGCCCGAATGGTGTCTTCGACCGCTTTAACCACCTGTTTGGCATCGTCGAGCGTGTAGTTATCGGGCATGTCCACCATCAAACGGAAGTCATTTATGTTGCCCTGCATGTTGTCGGTACGTCCGACACGAGAGGCGGCAAAATTCATTGAAATAAGAATGAAAAGTAATATCAGGAATGATTCAATACGATGCGTTAAAACCCAACGCAAAGTAGACTGGTAATAACCATTAATGCGGTAGATAATGGGCGGTTCTTTTACCTTGCGTTGGCTGACAATACGGCTGGCAGCCAGCGGGATAAAAACCAGCGCAACAAAAAGGGAAGCCAGTAAGGAAAAAATGACCGGCAGGCCAATGCGCAACATGTAAAAACTGAAACCAATTTCATCGTTCATTAATATCAAAGGTAAAAAGACAACCACGGTGGTCATGGTAGCCATGGTAACCGCCAGAGAAACCTCGCTGGCTCCACGTGCTGCGGCCTGCTTGACATCTAACCCCAGGGCTTTTTTATGATAAATGTTTTCCAGTACCACAATGGAATTGTCAACCACCCTGCCAATGGAAATCATCAATCCCATCATGGTGATCAGGTTCATGGACCAACCGATGAAGTAGATAACCGTTAAGCTGATCAAAATGGACAACGGAATGGCCACAATTACAATCATGGTCATGCGGAAGCGGCGCAAAAAGAAGTAGAGTACTAAAAAGGCAAAAAAGGCGCCCCAGATGCCGGCTTTCTGCAGATTGTCAACCGACTCTTCGATGTATTGTCCCTGATCGAACAAGATTTCCATTTTAAAGCCTTCAAAGCGCGAGTCGGTCATGATTTGGTGTAGTTTATTTTCTATTTGCCGACAAAGTTGCACGGTGTTGGCCATCGATTCTTTTTGAATGCCAATCTGGATGGCCGGTTGGCCGTCAATCCGTTGAATCCATTGACGTTCGGGAACGTCGTAACGCACATCGGCCACATCTTTCAGTAAAATATTGGCGCCTTTGATGGGAATGTTGCGGATGTCTTCCAGAGTGCGAAATTTACCGATGGAGCGCACATAAATTTTTTGTCCACCCGAACGGATGTAACCGGAAGACATGGAAAAATTGTCCTGGCGCAGCGATTCAATAACGTTGTACAGATTAATTTTGTAGCTCTTAACGGCATCCTGGTTGATGTAAATTAGAATCGATTTTTCTTCGGCGCCCCAAATTTCCACATTGGCCACGCCATCAATCCGTTCCAGTGGTTTTTTTATCAACTGTTCGGTAAAATAGTAGGGATCTTCCAATGGTTTTTCAGGGATCATGGCCACCCACATGATGGGCTCGTCATCGTTGCTCCATTTGCGGATGAAAATACGTTCCACATCTTCCGGTAATTCAGCCTTTACGCGGTCCATGCGGTCACGCAACTGGCTGTAAGCCAGGTCCATGTCAGTTCCCTGAACAAAACGCACAAAAGCCCAGCAGCCATTAGTAAAGCTGTTGGTTTCAACGCTTTTAACGCCTTTAATGGTGCGAATATTTTCTTCCAGAGGTCGGGCAATAAATTGTTCAACCTCTTCCGGATTGGCATTGGGATAGGGCACCCAAACACCAAGGAAGGGCGGAGTAAATCCTGCAGGCATAAGTTCTACGGGAATTTGCGTGTAAGCGATGAAGCCGACCACCAGCAAAGCCAACAGGGTCATGACCACCGTTACCGGCCGGTGCAGGGCCAGGTAAGGTAGCAAACCGATTTTTTCTTTATTTTTCTGCATTACGATTCACTCCCACTTTCTAACGCTGGTTCAGCAGCCGGAACGGTTTCGCGGTTTACAGCATCGTAAACTGTGGGAATGACCACCAGGGTTAACAGCGTGGAAGTAATAAGACCTACAATTACCGTAATGGCCATGGGCGTGCGGATTTCTGCCCCGTCGCCTAAACCAAGAGCCATGGGTAACAAGCCAAGCACGGTTGTAGAAGTGGTCATTAAAATAGGCCGTAAACGCACCTTACCGGCCGTCATGATGGCCTCTGTTTTAGACATACCCTGGCGACGCAGATGGTTAATGTAATCGACCAGCACAATGGCATTGTTAACCACAATTCCGGCCAGCATGATGAGACCTAAAAAGACCACAATGCTGAGTGGAATATTAAAAACGTAAAGGTAAAGCACCACGCCAATCACCGCTAAAGGAATGGTAAAAATGATAATAAAAGGATGAAGCAACGACTCAAATTGTGAAGCCATGACAATGTACACCAAAAAGATGGCCAGTCCCAGGGCCAGCATTAAACTGTTTAAAGACGTTTCCATTTCTTTGTTCTGGCCCGCCAGTTCGTAAGTAAAATCCAGCGGAATATCCATCTTCTGTAATTCCTGGTAAATTTGCTCATTCAATTCATTCAGCTTGTACCCGGGCAGTACATTGGCCGTAATCACTGCGGAACGCTGCTGATCGATGCGCCGAATTTCCGATGGGCCTTCTTTAATTCGCAAACTGGCCACTGCTTCTAAAGGCACGGGCACCTGCCCGGAGGGATTAATGATTATGCGACGCAGATCGTTAATACTTTGCCGATCGGCTTCACGAAGACGTACCAATACATCGATCCGGCGATCTTCCTCTTTGAATTTTGTGCTTACATCGCCCTGAATTTTGTTGCGCAAAATAGAAGCAACCGTGCGCACATTCAAACCGTAGCGGGCTAATTTTTTCCGGTCAAAAAATATCTGAACTTCAGGATTGCCGCGCTGAATGTTAGCCCGCACATCCACCAGCCCTGGAATTTTGGACATCCGTTCTTCTAGCTCATGGCTCAATGCTTGCAGCTTTTGTAAATTAAAGCCTTTCAAATGGACTTCGACTGGTGTTTTAAAGGAAAACAACACCGGTCGGGCAATGTCCATCTCAATGCCGGGGTAATCCTGAAAAATCTGACGTACCTGACGAATGACCTGTTCTTCCAGACGGGCAAGGTTGCCCACCGGTTTTAGCGTTACCGTAATGCGACCGGTATTTTCGCCTTCGTCTGTTTTGGTCGAGGCGCTTTTGTCGGTTCCACTGACTGATGATACCATTTTGACCAGCGGAATCTGACTGATCCTCTGCTGAATGGCCTCCAGACGCTGATCGGTTT
>JAGHBR010000247.1 GCA_021160885.1 Caldisericaceae bacterium | reverse complement strand
CCACGCAAAACATGGAGTAACCTTACCATGAGCGATTACGATTTCAGCCAGTTTTCCTGTCCTCTGCCCAAAACCGATTACCAGACCATTCAAATGGCACATGGCGCCGGAGGGCGTCTATCTGCCGATTTAATCGATCGTGTGTTCCTGCCTGTTTTGGGCAACAACACCTTAAATCAATTGGAAGATCAGGCCCGTTTGCAGTTTGAAGGTCAGCGCCTGGCTTTTACCACCGATTCCTTTGTGGTCAGTCCTATCTTTTTTCCCGGGGGCAACATCGGTGAGCTGGCCGTCAACGGTACGGTAAACGATCTGGCCATGAGCGGCGCTGTGCCCAAAGTGCTGAGCGTGGGCTTCATTTTAGAGGAAGGGCTGCCCATTGCCGACTTGCACGAAATTCTGGTTTCCATGCGTCGCGCATTGGACCGGGCCGGAGTGCAAATTGTTACCGGCGACACCAAAGTGGTGAACAAAGGCTCCTGCGACAAAATTTTCATCAATACCAGCGGCATTGGCGTCATTCCGCAGGATGTAGAAATCAGCGCACACCGCATTCAGCCCGGCGACCGGATCATTCTTTCCGGCAGCATCGCCGACCACGGCATGGCCATTCTCTCCGTGCGCGAGGGTCTTTCGTTTGAATCGACCATCGAAAGCGACACTGCTGCTTTGAATCATCTGGTACAGGCCATGTTAGGCGTTAGCAAGCAAATTCACGCCATGCGCGATCCCACGCGCGGTGGTCTGGCCACCACTTTGAACGAACTGGCCCGGGCCTCGAAAGTGGGTTTTAAACTGGACGAAGAAAAAATCCCCATTAAACCAGAGGTGCGTTCCGCCTGTGAAATTTTAGGCATTGATCCGCTGTACGTGGCGAATGAAGGAAAGTTAGTGGCTATGGTGCCAGATAATGTGGCTGAGCCCATGGTCGAAGCTATGCGCAGCCTGCCCGAAGGTAAAGACGCAGTCATAATTGGTCAGGCTGTGGAAGAACATCCGGGTAAAGTCGCTATGAAGAATCTGTACGGCGTGGAACGGTTGATCGATATGCCGGTGGGCGAGCAATTGCCACGCATTTGCTGATTGTAAGACAGGGACTTGACACCTTTTTTACAAGGGAGCTTTTATGTTGGATTTTCATCGGATCAGTTGGCGCTATATTTAAATCAAGAAAATTAAAAAATTCTAAAATGTTTTTGTCGAGCTATTTTGTGAGCTGAATTCGAAGGCAATAGCGGGTGTAGTGAGGCGATCAATAGCCACTATTTTTAGATAGGTACTAAGAAATATTCAAAATAAAACCCGGGCTTTAGTCCAAAAAAGAGGTATAACCTCTGGAGTAGTTTTATAAAATCTTACTTGACAATTTAAAAATGTTTTTTTATCTTTACACGAGTTTTTTAAAGACAAAAGAAAAATAGCCTAATTAATGGCTTTTTTTTAAAAATGTAAATTGAAACGATTCAATTATGACTACGTTAAAGGATGTTGCTAAAAAAAGTGGTGTTGCTGTAGGTACTGCCTCGGCGGTTATTAATAATAAATCTTGGGTAAGCGAAAAAACGCGACAACGTGTGCTCCAGGCTATTAAAGAATTAAACTATCAACCCAATCAATTAGCAAGAAACCTTCGTACTCAGAGGACAAATACTATTGGTGTTATTGTTCCCGATATTACTAATCCATTTTTCCCTCAAATTATCCGTAATATTGGCGCTTTGGCTCATAAATATGGTTACTCAATAATATTATGTGATTCTAATGAAGATTATCAATTGGGAATAGAGGCATTTCATGTTCTGTTAGATAAAAAAGTAGACGGAATAATTCTAATTGGTGGCGTTGTTCCTAAGAGGGAGCTTGTAAAGTATTTAGATAAAAAGCATCCTTTAATAGTAGTAATTGAAAGAGATTATGGAATTCCCGAAATCGCTACCGTTGTTGTTGATGCAATTAAAGGAGGTTATTTAGCAACAAAGCATCTTTTGGATTTAGGATACAATAAGATTGGAATTATCACTGGACCATTAGACGATGATGATTTTTATCGAGGAAGTTTTGGAAGATATGAAGGTTATAAAAAGGCGTTAGAAGAGTACAAAATTTCTTTTAATCCAGAAATTGTTAAACAAGGAGATTTTAGTTTAAATGGTGGATATAAAGCTATGAAACAATTTTTAGAAAATAATTCTCAGGTTCAAGCAATTTTTGCGTTTAATGATCTAATGGCAATTGGGGCTATGGAAGCTATTAAGGAAAAAGGTTTACGAATTCCTGAGGATATTGCAGTTGTGGGTTATGACGATATACCTGAAGCATCTTACGTCTTTCCTACTCTGACCACAATTCGACTCCCCAAAGCACAATTAGGGAGGATGGCGGTAGAAATTCTGCTAAATCATACTAAAAAGAAACCAGAATTTTCAATAAAAAAAGTTTTACCGTTAGAATTAATTACAAGGCAATCGTGTGGTGCTCCTTTGAAATTGAAAAGTAACTTAAAGTGGAGATATTAATATATTTTTTGCTTTGTTATTGAAACGATTCAATGTGGCGGCTGACTTTAATAATAAAAGAAATCGACAATAGTCGTAAATGAAGGTAAACAGGAAGGAGGTGATACTAAAAAAGAAATTTTTATATGTCAGTACCTTAAATCTTTTCATTTTATTAACCAAAAGGAGGAAGTTATGAAGAACGTTCCTACAAAATTTGTGGCATTGTGCCTGGCCATCTTTGTATTGGCAAGCTTAGGTTGGGGACAAAATTTACTCCAAAATCCTGGATTTGAGGATGGAACAGGCGCATTACCCGATAATTGGGCGACCTATGTACAGACTGGCAATCCAGAATTTAGTTGGGTTACAAATGTTTTTCATACTGGAGCAAAATCTATTTGCATTGTACACCCTGATAGCTCTATGTCTTCATTTTATCAGAAGATTGCGGTTAAACCCAATTACAAATATAAAGTATCGGGCTATATTAAAACGGAAAACGTCGAGCTTGGTGCAAATTGGTGGGAAGGCGGAGCTCAGCTTAGAATTGATGGAGATGTAAAAGGTAATTGGTGGGATAATATGACTGCTAGAGTAGGAGGGACAGAAGATTGGACTTATGTGGAATTAGAGGTTACTACAACTGATGATGCTGATACGATTGAAGTACATTGCAAACTAGGTGAAGGACTAAAAATTAAAGGTACAGCCTGGTTTGATGATATTTCTGTTGAAGAAGAAGGATCAGTAGGACAATGGTTTGTGAATGGGGATTTTGAAACGGAAGATCCGCAAAATCCAGGTTTTCCACTTGGTTGGGTTTTAGATACCAATACAGATGATATGGGAACAATTTCTTTAGATGAGACTGTATTTCATGGAGGATCAAAATCTTGCAAACTTTATCGCCCGGCAAATAAAGCGGGGGAGATAATAATAAGGCAGGATAAAGGACCTGAACCGGATGGTTTGGTTGATGGCGCGGTTTATAAATTTAGTGGATGGATTAAGACACAAGGAGTAACAGGTGGAAGAGGCGCATGTTTTATTACAGCCTGGGATAATCATACGATTGGCGGCATTAGTTTACATGGAGATAATGATTGGACTTATGTTGAAGAAAATGTAGTGTATCATGAGACATCGTGGGGAGCTTGGCGTTGCTATTTAGGTATTGATAGTACAGAGAACGACGGTACTGCCTGGTTTGATGATGTAAATATAGAATTTATAGGTAAACCACCAGAAGCACCAGAAAATGTATCGGTTGATTATGATGGTTCAAAAATTATTCTCAAATGGGATGAATCTCCACAAGGTAGCAATCCTATTGCTTATTATCTAATTAAAAAAATCATTCAAAATGATACCACGGGAAATATTCAGGTAAATTCCAGCTTCGAAGATCCTAATGATGATTTTACATTCCCTGCACATTGGGGATTCTGGTCTTATGGCGAGCAAGCGAACCATTCATGGGATAGTGAAAACCCACATTCTGGTAGCTTTTGTATCGAAATGGATCATGAAACCGGCGGCTGGGGCATGGTCTATAGAAGAGTTTTACCACCGGAAGGATCTAAAGGTAAAGGATGCGATGCTCTGATTAGAGGCTTTATAAAAACTGAAAATGTAGAAGGTGGAAGTGGAGTACATATCGATTTTGGATATACATCTGCAGATGTGACATCCGAAGGCTTATTTGGTACCCATGATTATACAGTAGTAGAAAATTATGGTACGATACCTCCCGGTGGCCAATATACATCTTGTCTATTTGGTTTAGCAGGAGAAAGCGTTAAAGGAAAGGCCTGGTTTGATGATGTAACTGTGACGCCTTTTGATAGTATCGCAGCAGTTGATCCCAATGGAGATTTAATTTTTGAAGATAGCGACATCGTTCCAGATACTACATATTATTATTCCATAAGAGCGGTTGACACAAAAGGTCTTTATTCTAATTCGGTGATTAAAAAAGTTGATTTAAGACTTCCTGAAACTGTTACTATTATTTCGCCTAAGAATGGTGTTAGAGTACTCGAAGCAAAGTTAGAATGGCAAAAAGTGATGGGCGCCGATGGGTATTACGTTCAAGTTGAAAAATCCGGAGTTAAAATTTGGGATGCAGATAATGTGAAACAAACGTCTATAATAGTTCCTGCAGATAAATTAGTCGAGGATAGCACCTACACCTGGACAGTTCAATATATTAAAAACGGAAGCTATTCAGCCCCATCTGAAGAAGGAAGTTTTATTTATACAGTATGGCCAACAACATTTGATTATTTATCCGATTTGTCAGAAACCAAATGGAAAAATGGTTGGGCTGACGGAAATAAAGACCTAAGTGAAGATGGTAATCCAATCACAATTGCTGGCGTTGTATATGATAAAGGCTTAGGCATGCATGCTCCTGCTGAAGTTGATTATGCCTTAGATAAAAACTACGATTATTTTATGTCATTTATTGGTCATGACGACGAAGCTGCTGGTGGAAACGGTGTAATCTTTAAAGTTGTGGTAGACAAAGACACCGTATTTATAAGTGACGCCAAAAAATGGGGCGATCCTGCGGAACTGATTAAAATTAGCGTAAAAAATGCAGACACATTAAAACTATTTATAGATGATATTAATGACATGGGGTGGGATCATGCTGATTGGGCAAATCCAATACTTTATAAGTCACCGACAGGATTAGAAGAACAAAAAGTTCTTTTACCCAAAAAGACTGAATTGGTTGGCAACTATCCAAATCCATTTAATCCCACAACTACAATAGTATTTAATCTGAACAAGAACGCCAAAGTTGAAATTGAAATTTTTAATATACTGGGACAAAAAGTTTCAACTGTGGTTAATAGAGTTTTTGAAGCTGGCAATTATCATATCAAATGGAACGCTACTAATGACATGGGGCAAAAACTGCCTTCGGGAATATATCTTTACAGACTTAAGGCAGGTAATTACACAAAAGTAAAGAAAATGGTTCTTTTAAAATAAGGTTCCTTATGTTTTCCCATTGCTGGCCTTGAATTAGGTCAGCAATGGGATTTAAAATAATAGATTAATTACCAAACAGCTTCTTATTGAAGATATAAGGGATAAGATAATGATGAAAATAAAATTAATTGCGTTATTCTTCGTTATTATATTCATGTCTATTTCTGATATTTACGGTCAGGCAAAGCCGTACGAAGGGCCAGATGATCCGGCTGGTGATCTTGCTGCAGTGAGAGAAGGATATATGGATGGGAATCGTATATTGCTTTATTTCAAAAATACAACAGAAGCTGCATACTGGCCCAATTTTAATAAATCTAAATGGCCTAATGATGCAAGTGGAACAGGAATGCTCGATGGAATCTCACTAAACATAGGTGCTCAGGTATTTATACGCAAAGACTTTCCTGGATATATTCCGGTAACTGATCCAGATAGTATTCAATATTATGGCAGTCAGGGGAAGTTGGATACTTTATATTTTGTTGAAAGCAATTTCAGACAAGGAATGGATATGAACGATGCGGGAACGGTGCAATGGGGATTGTATCCTGTATTTGGCTATTTTAATCCCAATAGTGAATATCCAGCTATGAGTAATCGTCCTGAATCATGGCCGCCTGAAGGATGGCCTTCAAGAGGAAATCAGCTTAAATGGCCAGGCGAATGGGATGGACGATTTGGCAGAGGCGTAAAATATGCTGATCTTGAATGCTATTTTGTTGCAAATGATGCTCAGGATCAGGAATATCTTCAACCCAATTCGAAAGTGAAATATTATCCAAGGCCCAATATTTTAATTGGTGATAAAAGGCCAGATGTCACAATTCAAAAAGGTTGCCCATGGGGTGGAATTGGTATTCGTGTTAAAGTACGCGGTTATCAATGGAATAATATTCAAGCAAGAGATGCTATTTTCTGGGAATACGATATTTCAAATATTTCAAATTATTCTTTACCACAGGTAGCGTTTGGTTATTTGACAGATACTGGAATTGGACACAAAGGAAATTGGTGTGATCAGGATGATCTTGGCTATTTTGATACTTATGTGGATATGGCCTATTTCTGGGATACTGATGGTACTGGAGTTGGAGGCATAAATACAGGTATAATGGGACTTGCTTTTCTGGAAAGTCCGGGGAATCCGAATGATAATATTGATAATGATCAAGATGGATTGGTTGATGAAAAGCGCGATAATCAAGCTATGGAAAAAGTTGGCCCTTATTATGGAATTAATGACTTAAATAAGTTTCTTGAATTTTATGGAATTGATGAAAAAGATTTAAAGCCCCATTGGGATGCAGATGAAGATCAAGATTGGGTCGATGGAATAGATGAAAATGGAAATGGAATTTATGAGAAAACTGAAAATCCGGGAGATGATGTTGGATTGGATGGAGTTGGGCCCGGAGAAATAAACTATTATGGGCCAGATCCTGACGGTACGGAATGTAATCACAAACCAGATTTTTTAGAAGGTTATGGTTGTGAGCCAAATTTTAATGCTACCGATATTTCTGAATCTGATATGATAGGCCTAACTTCATTTCGCATATTTGACGAACCGGATATGGAAAAAGCGCCTGCGAGTTGCGACGATAAAGGTACTTTTGAATTGCTAAGCAGTCAAAAACTTATACCCTGGACAGGAGTAATAGGAAATCTTTATACTATTTTTGGTACAGGTCCTTTCCCTTTACCCAAAGGCAGAACAGAACGTATTTCTATGGCTGAACTTCATTCTTATGATAACCTGGCGGGTTTACAATCCAGTGAACATTCGGCTCCGGCATTGTTTCAAAAAAAGCAGATAGTGCAAGGTATTTATGAAAGTGACTATCGATTTGCCCAACCGCCGCGCTTACCAACCTTAAGGGCTATCCCGGGCGATGGGCAAGTTACATTAATATGGGACGATGTTGCCGATAAATTTACGCGTGAACCCCTACTTAAAGGTAAGAATGATTTTGAAGGATATAAACTTTATAAAGCGACTGATAAGCATTTTTTAGATGCAGAGCAAATTACTGATATGTATGGTAACATAATTGAAAAAAAGCCGATATTTCAATGCGATTTAAAAGATGGTAAAGTAGGTGCCGCAAGTTTTGCACAATTTAATGGGATATCCTTTTACTTAGGTGATGATAGCGGTATTCAACATTATTATGTAGATCGTAATGTGGAAAATGGACGTACTTATTACTACGGACTGGCTGCTTATGATTATGGCATAGAGGGTAAAGTGGTAAATATTATGCCTTCCGAAAACAATTTGGTTGTTGCCTTAGATGAACAAGAAAATGTTAGATATACGGGCCGAAATGTACAAATAGTTGTTCCTAAACAAAAAGCTGCTGGCTATGTATCTCCTTCAATTGAGATATTAGACAATGAATCATCTTTAGTTGGTACAGGAGAAATTTTACCTCAAATTATTGATCATTATTCAACTAAAGAAAACAACAAATATTTAGTTAAGTTTAGTGTAGATACTATTGGTCATTTAAGAGAGATACCGTTTTTCCGATCAAAATATGATATTCTTTTCATAAATAATGGATATT
>JAGHBR010000137.1 GCA_021160885.1 Caldisericaceae bacterium | reverse complement strand
CTCCTAAAATAAGAGAAAAGTAATGGTACCATTTTAATGTAATCGTGTATATCCCAAAAGCGAGAGACTGAAAAGCAGTAAAAACAACAACCGAATAAAGCCTTGTCAAAATAGCCAGTTCTTTAAAATACCCACTATTCATGGTATAAATATACTATTTTTTGAAAAAACATCAAATTTTTTACTAATGATCTTATCGGCTCATTTATATCAAAGTTTAATTCATTATAATCGAAGCATGTTATACAGTAACTCAAATTTCCCACTGAAATGGAAGGCTTCTCCCAAAACCATAAATAACCGGTGTTGTGGAGATAAATTTTAATATTTAGGCTACCGACGCGTCTCGTAGCGAACTAAAAAACATACGTTTTTTCCATTAGAAACTTTTGAGAAACTTCAGGTAGAGACCTTTTCACTTATTTTTATGTGATCTCTCATTCTGATCAATTATGATTCAAAATGACAGAATACAGGATTTAATCTGAGCTCAATAATTGTGGTTTTACTTTAATTTTAGTGGCCTGGCTGATGGTTACAGTGCCAGGCTTAGCTCCGCGTGGCTTTTTTACATGTTTTGCTCTGCAATAATGGACAGACACCGCACTTGCTTTCCTCATTTTGGAAAAATAGGCGGCAAGTTGCGCCGCTTCTTTGATATCTTCTTTGCCTGGTTCAAATTCCGACTCACCACAGCGCAGAAGAACATGGCTGCCCGGAAATCCATGTACATGAAACCACAAATCATTGGCATGTCGTTCTTTTAAACTTAAACGATCGTTGGAAGCATCATCCAGGCCCACACAAATTTCAAAACCACCGCTGGAAATAAATTTTTTAATGTTCATGGCTCAAGTTCCAGCTGAAAGGTTTGCCGGTAAAACAAGATAAATTTTTTTGTAAGTTTTGTGTAGAATTTTTTAATTTCTTTTTGTGGATTCTTTTGTGACCAGAGCTCTTTTTCAAATGCCTTCGTGCTTGCAAGAATGGTCTTTTCAAAAGCTAAAATATTTTGCAAAATGCCCTGGCCTGAATTGTTCCAAAGCTCTTTAAGATGCAGATAGTTTTTGCCCGAACCTCTTTGGATTGGGAAACATTGCTGTTTTAATTGAAGAGAGGCCTCGCATAGTGGGGCGGTCTGCTTTGCACCCGGCTTTAGAATCTGCGGTAGATCTCTCATATTGGCTACCCAGAGCGGAAAACTGACACTGGTCAAAGGAAATCCTAAAATCGTCCACATTAGCGTATGGTCAGGACTTTCTCCGGGTTTTACCCCTCTAACCAGAATAACCGAAACGGAGCTGCGACGCGGAATAAAATCGCGAAAGATGACAAAATCCAAGTCTTCACGAGTTAAGTCTTGCCCGGTCAGGCCATGTTGCAAACAACGGCTGGCCTTTTGCAGGATGAAGGAATCGGTTAAATTGTTTTGAGCCAGGGCGTCATTAAAAAGCTTTTCTGCCATTTGAAAACGAATGTAGCCCATTCCCTGATTAAGACGACCGGTAAATGAAAAATTGGTGTGAATTAAATAACCATTAGGAGCAATACGCGGGTCATTAACATCTAATTTAGTGTAGCCAAAATTGTTTGTTTCGTAGTAGGCGGCGCCACCCTGAGCATCAATGACACCAAAATTAGATTCTACACCCAACGGTTTAGGCAGGCTATCCAGCAAATTTTCAAAATCGGTTAAACTGGCACATACACGCAAAGCCAGTTTCATTAATTCGCCTTCCTTATCTTTAAGTCGGGTCGTGTCGTCTTTTGCTTTTAAATTGTAAGAAGCGGAATTCATGATGGCAAAGCCCCGGTCATTAACACCAGCCCAGACTTCCTGCCCCAGGGTGTCTACTGCGTTGACCAGCCCCATGTAAGAAAATGGTTGCTCATTAAAGTAGCGAATCACATTCTGTTCAAAACCAGAATCGCGGTGTTTCCAGAGAAGGGGACGACCATCCGGCGTTGCCTTGCCGGAAATAATAGCCGTTGTGCAGGGGAAGAGAAGTGTGGGTAAAAAAACAACAAAGCAAAAGATTTTGAAGGTTAATGATTTCATTTTATTATCCCGATTTATTCCACAAAGTCATTCTTTTCTAAACATGCCGGCTACACAAATTTAAGTTCTGTTACTGGATTAGAAAGCTTTGAAAAAATAATAAGAAATGAATAATTTTGAATATTTTTTGCACTTTGGTTTAGTTTTTAACTCACCCCCTTACCAAGGCTATCTTAAGTATTTTCAACTTATTAAGTCCCCCTCTCTTTAATAAAGAGAGGGGGAAAGAGGGGGTGAGTTTTTTAATAAAAATTATTATTTCAAAGCTTTCGATTAATGTATTTTGCCAAGGTTCTTGTTTCTTATTTTACCAGAATGAATTTACCCCGGTAGTTGGATGCGCTTTTTTTGCTCTTTACTTGCAGACTGTAAAAATAAAGCCCGCTACTAAAAATTTCTGGCGCCTGCCAGTTAAGGCGCTGACGACCTGCAGAAAAGAATTGATTACGCTGATAGACCAACTGACCCACTGTATTGAAAATCTTTAATTCCACCTGTCCGGCCTTGCTGAGTTCAAATTCAAAAGTGGTTTGTTGATTAAATGGATTCGGGTATTGCCCCAAAAAGCGAAAGTAAGTTGGCATTGTAATTTTTGATTGTTCTAAAGCGAGTGGCTGGCTAAAATAATTAAGAATGATGCCAGCCAGATTGTTGCGCGCCGATTCCTGAACGATGGTTTCAAAGGGAACTGTCAAATAAATAAGCCGACTTTCGTTGTGGCTGCTACCAAAAGTGCCCTGGTAATAAATGCAGGCGCCGCCATTGCTCTGATCAACATCTTTGAATTTCAGGCCCAGGCTGGCCCCGTCTGCTGGTAAAATAGCATCCGGCCAGTCCACATCGTAAGCGCCGTGGCCGCCATTGTCAAAATCAAAGATGTCTGCCGTTTCAAAAATGGTGCCTGACATGCCCTCCAGGGTGTAGTAAGTTTTTCGTTTTCCCAGCGGTGCGTCGTCAACGTATTCAGCTTTCAGGTAGTTCGTGTAAAAATCCCGATCATCTTGGGAGCCTAATTCCACTAAATCATAACCGATTTCTGAACCTGAGATGAACAGATTACCCCCATTTTCGAGGAAATGCTTTACAATTTCTTTTTCGCTTGCATTTAAAGTGAAATCAGCCTGACTTTCATCTCCACACATCCAGTCAATGATGGCAAAAGAATCGGGTTGACAAACGGACTGGATAAGCGCGTCATTGGTGGCCGAGGCAATGGTCTGTCCATTGTTAAAAAAGGCACGTCCATGCTGTATTAAATAATCAAAGGTGTTATGTCCCTGGTCGTTGCGTTCAAAACCATCAACTAACAGGATAGGTCGACTATTGCTGGTGGAAGCAACCAACACGCTGGAAAAGGCGCTGCTTCCATGTGAATTAAATGAACGAACTTTAACGAAATACAGCGTGTTTTCCATTAAACTATCGATGACGATCTCATTGCTGGCGGATGTTTTAAGCGATTGAAAATTCTGGCCATCTGTGCTTACAAAAATTTCGTAGCCCTGCACGCCATACACTTGCTGGCATGAAATAAGCAACTGGTTAGAAAGCTTACCCTGTCTGACAAAAATTGCCTGCGGCGCCACCGGTTGTGGTTGGCTCTCCGGCAGGTAGCGTTGTCTTAAAAGATTCCACAGTTCCTGCCGGTTACCATCGTAGCCTAAAGCCCACATGCCCACGCCAAGCAGATTTTTACTGTCGCTTAAATCGTATTTAAGTTCCAGGCTGTGGGCGTCATCAAACCAGACCTGGTACCACTGGCTGCCAATCTGATACCTGAACCATGGCGTTTGGCTGGATGAGTGCCACAGACGGCCGTAGTTTTGGGCTTCTTTTTCTGCCTGAGAAAACCGTGTACTCTCTTTAAGTTCAATGACCGAAGCCCCGGCCTGAGAACCGGCTGTTTTCCAGCGATGTCCGTAATAAGGCACGCCTAAAATTAATTTTTCCGGATGTTTGTTAGTAACTGAAGCGTATTGAACTGTTACGGTATTGGTGATGTTGTAGCCGCCCCCGGTGAGCGGAGCGTTTGGCCCTGTGGTAGAACTCCAGCTACCAGCAAAGGAATAGCCCATGATAAAAATGTAATCACAAGCTGTAGCCAAACCGGCAAAATCCCAGCCGCCCCAGTTGACGGCCGGGCCGGCAAACGAAATTTCAGCTTCCGGGAAATCCTGTTTAATACTGGAGGAAAGATCGGCCATAAATCCATTGAGCAGCGAACCGCGGTCTGCCGTGTACAGACTTTCAAAATCAATGTTTATCCCATCCAGATTGTACTGATTAAGCAGTAGTTTTAGATTAGCGAAAAAATTCTGCTTGGCGGTTTGATTGGTAAGTAAATTATGAATTTCATCCGCATTAAAATTAACGGCGGTTAAAACAACTTTAACCCCATTGGCATGCGCCGCATTGATTACGTCCGTCCATGGCCAGTAAGAAGGTTTAGACACATTGCCATTGGCAGCAACGGTAAAGTCAAAGGCGGCAATATGAGTTAGCAGGTCATATTGTAAATAATCTCTGGAAGAAACATATTGCCAATCGGGCAAATAGCCAAAAACCACTTTGGAAGGTTTTTGTACGGCTTTGATTTTGGCAAGGCGAATAATACCCTGGCCGCTGGAGTCAAAAAAAGAAGGTTGTTTTGGAATATGGCGGTGCGCTTCGTATTCCATTTGATGAATGGATTTAAAAAGCTGATTTCCTGGAAAAGATTGACCATAACTTTGAAAAATAAAAATTGCTAAAACAAGAAAAATATGATGTTTCATTTACTTTTTAATCCTCTCAATAT